>DASSUA010000582.1:0-4924 GCA_035707525.1 Pseudonocardiaceae bacterium | reverse complement strand
GTGGGTGGCCCCGTCCCTGGTGCGCAACTCGAAGGCCAGCTCGTAGTCGTTGCCACACACCTCGCAGGTCGCCATGGCGGCACCGCCTCGCATCGACGTCTCAAGGGTTTGAGCGTGCGCCCGGTGGTCCGGGCCGGCAACCGCAAGCCAGGTAAGGGGCGCACCGACCCCTAGCTGGGGCTACGTTGCGTGTTGAGGTGTATCGGCGCTGTAGTTACGATCGGTTGGGCGAGCACCCGCGAGAGGCCCCTACCATGGTGAAAGCGCTGCCGGCTGATGCCCCCGAGCCCGCGCCGGGCCGTGGCCGCCCGCGCGGCGGCTGGGCGTGGCCCCAACGCTGGCCGGCTGCCAGCCCGGCCGACGAAGCGACCGCGGGCGAAGCCGGCGGCGAGCTCGTTCGGCGGCTGTTCGTGCCCGCCGAGCGGTGGGGCTGGGAGTTCGCGCCGCCGCAACCGCTGCCGGATCCGGACGACCCCGAACCCGGGTGGCAGGAGCCCCGCGCCTATGAGTCGGCGCGGCGGGTCAGGCGAGCGCGGGTGCGCGAGCTGCCGTGGTCGGCGCTCGGCGTCGGGGCCGCCTCGGCCGGCGGCTGGGTGCTGCCGGTGGTGGGCAACCCGCTGGTGTCGTCGGGGCTGCTGATCGCCGGAGCGGCGGTGGTGCTCGCGCGCCAGGTGGGCTCGCGATCGCGGGTGGAGACCGCGAAGGCCAACCGGGACTTCGCCTACCAGCGGCACCGCGAGGCCGTCGAGCGATGGCGAAGGCGCCGGCAGGAGCACGAGCGGGAGCGGCAGCGGCAGGCCGGCGCCGAGCACTGGTTCCCGCTCCGGCCGGACGTGAGCGCCGCCCGGGTGGACGTGTTCGGCGGCTCGGGCGACGGCTGGGCGAGCCTGATCACGACGGTCGGCAGCTCGCTGCTGCGCTCAGGCAGCCGGGTGCTGGTGGTCGATCTCAGCGAGCATCACGTGGCGGACGGGCTGGCCGCGTTCGCGGGGGCGGCGGGCTTCGGTGTGTCCAGCGTCGAACTGCTGCGCGACGCCCCCCCGAGCATGCTGCTGCAGGGTCTGACGCCGGAGGACGCGGCCGAGGTGCTGGCGGACGCGGTCGCCACGATCCGCCCGCCGGACGAGGCGGCGGAGCAGCGGGTGATCGACGCCGGCATCCTGGCCAGGGTCACCGGCTGCCTGGACCAACCGCTGACGTTTGCCCGGATCGCGGCGGCGCTGCTGGTCGTGCGCGGCCACCACGGCCACGGCGGCGGCTGCCCGTTGAGCCCCGTCGAGATCCGCCGGCTCACCGCCCAGATCGACCTGATCGGCACGACGGAACGCGCCGCAAACGCGGTGGCGACGCTTGGCAACCTCGTCGAGCTGCTGTCGACCGCCGAGCCGGTGGCCGGGCCGGCCGAGCCGACCGGGCCGGCGCCGGAGCTGACCGTGCTGGCCACCGCGGGCCCGCACGCGCGGCGCAAGGACTTCCTGGACCGCGTGCTGTTCCAGCGGATCCTGCACGAGCTTCGGGCCCGGCCGCCGGAGGGCGGCTGCGACGTGCTGTTCGTGGCCGGCGCGGACGCACTGGGCCTGCGCAGCCTGGAGGCGATGGCGAAGCAGGCCAGGCGGGCCGGGGTGCGGCTGGTGCTCATGCTCGAGCACCTTCGCGACGATGTCATGCACCTGCTCGGCGGCGCGGGCAACGCGACGATCCTGATGCGGATGGGCAACCCGGTCGAGGCCAGGGCGGCCGCGGAGTTCATCGGCCGCGACCACAGCTTCAAGGTGAGCCAGGTGACCCGGCAGGTCGGCAAGAGTTTCACCGACGGCTTCAGCGACAGCTGGAGCACCCAGAGCGGCAGCTCCGACAGCAGCGGCGAGCACAGCAGCCGGCCGAAGTCCGCCCGCTGGTACGAGCGCAAGGCGGGCTCGACCAGCACTTCGGCCGGTGCCACCTCGTCGCGGTCGCACTCCTGGCAGTACACGGCGACCTGCTCCAACACCGACTCGGAGAGCACCAGCACGACCGACGCCAGGCAGTACGAGTTCACGGTCGAGCCGACCCAGGTCCAGGGCCTGCCGACGACGGCGTTCATCCTGGTCGACGCCGGCCCGGACGGGCGCCGGGTGCTGATGGGCGACTGCAACCCGGGCATCACGCTGCTGCCGCAGGTCGCCAGCGGCCCGCGGCGGTGACCGGGCACGAGCTGGACGCCGCCGCCGGCCTGCTGCGTGGCGTCCGCTTCTACCAGCTGCTGTCGGCGCCGCGCCCGGCGCTCGACCGGCGGCCGGACCCGGTCCCGGCGCAGCTGTTTGCCGCACTGACCGCGGCGCACGCCGGGCTCGCCGCGACGCCGGGCGGTCCCGGCCGGCTGGTGGTTGCCTGGGAGCGCCGCGCCGGCGATCCGAGGCTGCGGGTGCTGCTCGGCGGCTACCCGGACTTCCCGGCCGTGGTAAACGGTGCGGCGGAGGAGCCTGTGCCGGTGCTGTACCCGCCGGGCAGCCGCGCTCGCGCCGTCTCGGCCGACCGGGTGCTGGCCTCGTGGCGGGAGCGGCCGGCCTGGATCCGCTGCGCCGGACGCCCGGACGCGCTGTGGAACGCCGGCGGCCCACCCCGGCGGCAGGCCAGGGGCGGGTTCGACGACTACGTCGCCCACCTCGGCGAGGCGTTCGTCTGGCTCACGGTCGCCTCACCCCTGCCGGTCGGGCAGGTCGACGAGGAGCTGGCCGAGCTGGACGTGCGGATACCCCTGCTGCGCCGCCAGGAGAGCCTGGAGTCCAGCCGGATCGCGTTGCGGCGCGCCGAGAGCCGGTTCAGCGAGCTGTCCCGGGCCAGGGAGGTCGGCCTCTGGAACGTCGACGTCCTGGTCGCGGGCGACGACCCGGCGTCGGCGCGCGGCGTGGCGGCGCTGCTGTGCAGCGCGACCGACCTGGACGACCTGCCCTACACGCTGGCCCCGGCCGGCCCGGTCACCTCGCTCGCCGAAGCCCTCGCCGAGCGATCGCTGGCCTTCCCCGCCACCACGGAACTGCTGGCCGCGCTGGCCCGCCCGCCCAAGCGCGAGCTGCCCGGCATCCACCTGATCGAACGCGCCGAGTTCGACCTCACCGCCGAGATCGGCGGGCCCGTCGAGCTCGGCGGCATCCTCGACGACGCCGGTCAGCCGGCGGGCGCGTTCACGGTCAGCACCGACACCCTCAACCGGCACACGTTCGTGGCCGGCGCGACCGGTGCCGGGAAGTCGCAGACCGTGCGCCACGTGCTGGAGCAGCTGCACCGGGCGGCGGTCCCGTGGCTGGTCATCGAACCGGCCAAGGCCGAGTACGCCCGGATGGCTGGGCGGATCGGCGACGAGGCCGTCACGGTGATCCGGCCGGGCGCGCCCGACGCCGCGCCGGTCGGGCTCAACCCGCTGGAGCCCGAGCCCGGCTTCCCGATGCAGACCCACATCGACCTGGTCCGGGCGCTGTTTCTGGCCGCGTTCGAGGCCGAGGAGCCGTTTCCGCAGGTGCTGCACCGGGCGCTGACCCAGTGCTACCTGGACCTCGGCTGGGACCCGGTGCTCGGCGAGTCGCGCATCGCTGGCGTGACGCCGCGGCACCCGAGCCTGCGCGACCTGCAGCGCGCCGCGCTCGACGTGGTCGCCGGCATCGGCTACGGCCGGGAGATCACCGACAACGTCCGCGGGTTCATCGATGTCCGGATCGGTTCGCTGCGGCTGGGCACCCCCGGGCGGTTCTTCGAGGGCGGCCACGCGCTCGACACCGCCGACCTGCTGCGCCGCAATGCCGTCCTCGAGATCGAGGACCTCGGCAACGACCAGGACAAGGCGTTTCTCATCGGCGCCGTGCTGATCCGCGTCTACGAGCATCTGCGCACCCGCCACGCCCAGGGCCGCTCGAACGCCGGCCTGCGCCACGTCATGGTCATCGAGGAGGCGCACCGGCTGCTCAAGTGCGTCGAGCCGGGCAGCCCGGCCGCCCACGCGGTGGAGCTGTTCACCGCCCTGCTCGCCGAGATCCGCGCCTACGGCGAGGGCATCGTGATCGCCGAGCAGATCCCCACCAAGATCGTCCCCGACATCGTCAAGAACACCGCTCTCAAGATCGTCCACCGGCTCCCGGCTGCCGACGACCGGGAGATCCTCGGCGCCGCGATGAACCTCGACGACGCGCAGTCCCGGCACGTGGTCTCGCTGCCGCCGGGGCGGGCGGTCGTGTTCGCCGAGGGCATGGACCGGCCGATGCGGATCGAGGTCCCGCTGGGCGAAGGCCGGGAGCGCACCGGCACCGGCCCGCCCGCCGCGATCGCCCGGACCAGGGGCGTCACCTGCGGCCCGCTCTGCCGCGCCAGCGCCTGCCTGCTCCGGGAGATCAACTACGCGACCCGGCTGGCCGACGACCCGCGGCTGACGCTCTGGATCGAGCTGCTCGCCGCCGCGCACATCGTCGGCAGGCCGTCGCCGCGCCCGAGCAAGGCCTGGCTGGACCGGTTCACCGAGGGCGTCGAGCGCCGCATCCTGGAATGCGCGATCGGCCACCGCGTCCAGGCCGCGATCGACAGCCGCTACGACGGGCTGCTGCCCTACTACCAGCCCGAGTCGCTCGCTGTGCACCTGGTCTCGGTGGCGATGGCCTACCTGGACGACGGCATCGAGCCGTGCGACGGCTCCGAGGTGCACTGGCAGGCGGGCCCATACCGGTGGGGCGACGTGCTGGCCGCGCTGAAGGCCGCGCCCGACCTCGGCCATCCGCACCCGGACACCGAGGCCTGGTCCCTACGCGGACTGCGCCTTTCCGGCGGCACGACCGCCGAGCAGCTGGCGGCGCTGCGCCGGCACCCCGACTCCTGGCTGCCGGCGCCAACGATCGCGACCGGAACCGGCTCGCCGAACGCGGTGCAGGCCGCGGCCGCCCGGCTCAGCCCCGCCGCCGAG
>DASSUA010000581.1:0-6721 GCA_035707525.1 Pseudonocardiaceae bacterium | reverse complement strand
TGTCGGTGGCGAGCGGGCCGAGGGTGTAGAACGGCGCCTCGCCGCACCACTGCTCCTCGAGCCGGACGTTCTCGGCGATCTTGTGCATCGGCACGTGCCCGGGGCCCTCGATCATGACCTGGACGTCGTGCGCCCTGGCGAGGTGGGTCAGTTCGCCGAGCGTTCGCAGCTCGGCGAACTGAGCCTCGTCGTTGGCGTCGGCGATCGATCCCGGCCGCAGCCCGTCACCGAGGGAGAACGTGACGTCGTAGCGCCGCAGGATCTCGCACAGCTGTTCGAAGTTGGTGTAGAGGAACGACTCGCGGTGATGCGCGAGGCACCACGCGGCCATGATCGAGCCGCCGCGCGAGACGATGCCGGTGACCCGGCGGGCGGTCAGCGGCACGTACCGCAGCAGCACCCCGGCGTGCACCGTCATGTAGTCGACACCCTGTTCGCACTGCTCGATCACGGTGTCGCGGTAGACGTCCCAGGACAACTCGGCCGGGTCGCCCTTGACCTTCTCCAGCGCCTGGTAGATCGGCACGGTGCCGATCGGCACCGGCGAGTTGCGCAGGATCCACTCCCTGGTCTCGTGGATGCGCCGGCCGGTGGACAGGTCCATGACGGTGTCGGCGCCCCACCGGGTGGCCCACACCATCTTGTCGACCTCCTCCTCGATCGAGGAGGTGACGGCGGAGTTGCCGATGTTGGCGTTGATCTTGACGAGGAACCGCTTGCCGATGACCATCGGCTCGGACTCGGGGTGGCACCGGTTGGCCGGCAGGACCGCGCGGCCGATCGCCACCTCCTGGCGGACGAGCTCCGGGTCGACGCCCTCGCGGGCCGCTGCGAAGCGCATCTCCGGGGTGATCACGCCGGCCTTGGCGTAGGCGAGCTGGGTGACCGCGCCGTTCACCGGCTCCCGCTCGGCGATCCAGCCGGCCCGAAGCGGCGGCAGCCCGGCGCGGACGTCGACGGCGGCGTCCGGGTCGGTGTAGGGGCCCGAGGTGTCGTAGAGGTCGACGTGCTCCCCGTTGGACAGGTGCACCCGGCGGGCCGGCACCCGCATTCCGGCCACCTCGGTGTAGATCTTCGTCGAGCCGGTGATCGGTCCGGTGGTCACCAGCGGCGTGATCGAACGGTCGGCGAGCGATGTCAAGGCGACTCCTCCCTACGCCGGCATTACCCGGTCCAGGTTCGTACGGTCGGCGGCGCCAGGTCCAGCCGCCCTCTCAGCCCGCTCGGCGCGAGCTCCCGCGTCCTATGCAGCTATGTGCTTTCGACCCTAGCCTTCGCCGTCTCCGATCGCAGGTAGTAAAAGTAGGCGACCAGGAACACGCCGGCCGCGACATGCCACAGCAGGTGGAACGGGAAGTCCGTCGGCCCGCCGACCGCCGGGTTGCCGGCGATCCACACCCCGACCCCAGCAAGCAGAGCGCCGACCGCCCCGAACCAGAACCTTCCCGGGCTGCGGACCACGTTGCGCCGCGGCAGGAACACCGCGAACGTCAGCACCTCGAACAGGGCGACCAGCAGCGCGGAGGCGATGAACAGGTAGGTGCTGATGTCGCCGGACGCCGCCGCGACCAGGAACCCGGCGACGACCACCGCGGCGAACACGCCGACGAACACGGCGCGGTCGGCGTCCGGCCTGGTCGTGCGCACCACGTTGTACGCGACCATGAACCCGAGCAGCAGGTACATCGACACCTGGTCGAGCACGCCGCCCCAGCTGGTCAGCGGGGTGTGGAACAGGATCGCCCCCGGCCCCATCAGCACCCCGACCAGGCCGAGCGCGCCCAGGTAGAACCCGTTGCCGATCATCGGGTTGGAGCCGGTCGTGCCTTCCGCGCGCTCGCGGCCGAGCACCCACAGCACCCACAGCCCGGCGAGCGTCAGCGCGAACGCCGAGTAGGTGCTGAGCGGCTGCTTGACGATCGCGTCGGTGACCACCGGCTCGCGGTAGCAGTTGGGCACGAGCTGTCCGGTGACGCAGTTGTCCGGCTTGCCGGGCCAGGTGTCGCCCATGATCGCCGCGGTCTCGGCCGGCAGGCCGTGGTCGTGCGGCCCGACGACGGCGGCGCCGATCAGCAGCAGCACGACGAAGAACAGCAGGACGCCGGCGGTCGCCACGACCAGCTCGACGTACCGGCGGGCCAGGGTGCCGACCGTTGTCTCCGAAGCGGTGCGCGCGGAAGTGTCCACGGACCGGCACTCAACCCGCCCGCCGTCACCGCGCCATCATCCTGGCGTCACGCCGCTGGTGTGGACACCGCACTAGCAACGTCAGAGCATGTCGCCGGGCGTGAACACCCACAGCTCACCGGGCCGGTCCCCGTGCAGGCCATGTCGGGCCCACAGGGCCAGCCTCGCGCCGGCGGCGGTGTCCGGGAGGTGGACGGTCTTGCGGCGCAGCGCGTGCACCTCGCGGGAGGTGGCCGGCTCGCGCTGCCACTTCGCCTCGCCGACCAGGACCGGCCGTTCGCCGGAAAGGCCGAGGACGTCGATCTCGACCGCCTCGTCGCGCCACCAGCGGCCGATGATCGTGTCGGCCGGCAGCCGCCCGTCGCTCACCAGCCGCACCGCGTGGTCGCGGGCGAGCTGCTCAAAGGTCGCGCTCACGTGCTGATCGAGCCGCGCGCGCTGGCGGTGCAGCACGGCCCGGCCCTGGCCGCCCTCGATCAGCTCGGCGTCGTCGCGCAGCACGCTCAGCCAGAACGCCAGGTACACGTCGGCGATGCCGTACTGCGGGGTCACGGTATTGCCGGTGCCCACCGGTCGTTCGGCCCGGACGTAGCCGGCCTGCCTCAGCTTGGTGAGCGTGTAGTCGACCCGCTGGTTCGCCCGACTGGCGATCTTGCCGCGGCGCACGCCGCTGACGGTGCCGATGGCCGCCAGCACGCGCTCGTAGCCGGAGCGCCAGTCCAGGTCCTCGCTCATGATGTCGAGCGCGTCTTCGAGCAGGATCCCGCCGGGCTGGAACGCGAGCGTGAGCAGGTTGCCGTCCACATCGCGGTCCTGCCGCCAACCGCGCAGATGCAGCGGATACCCGCCGCACGCGGCGTAGGCGCTGATGAAGTGGTCGGCGGCCAGGTCGGGCAGGAAGGCGCGGGCCTGCCAGGCGTCGAACGGATCGAGCCGGATCCTCGCGTGCGGCCGTCCCCGCAGGCCGCCCCCGGCACCGAGGATCGACTCCATGGCGGAGACGGCTGAACCGGTCACCGCCACCATCAGCCGGTGCCCGCGAACGTGGTTCTCCCACAGCGCCGACAGCAGATCGGGGAAGTCCGGCCGGCCGGCGAGCAGCCGGGGCATCTCGTCGATCACGACCAGCAGCGGCTCCCCGGCGGCCAGTTCGATCAGCAGCCGCAGCGCGCCGGACCAGTCCGCCGGCCGGGCCAGGTCCAGCAGCCGGGCCCGGCCGCCGAGCTGTTCACGGACTCTCTCGTACAGCCGTTCGAGCTGCCTGGTCTCGCTGTCCTGCCTGGTCGCGGTGAAGTAGACGTGGGGCTTGCCGGCGGCGAAGTGGTTGAGCAGGTAGGTCTTGCCGACCCGCCGCCGCCCCCACACCGCGACGAGCTGCGGCACCCCGGCCACGGCGCGGTCCCAGCATTCGCCCAGCGTCGCCAGCTCGGCCGCCCGCCCGATGAACACGTGCTCCGTCATGACCGCCACGTCGCTTGGAGTACAAACAGTTTGTAGTACAAACAGTTTGTACCACGACAGCCCTGTCCGGCGTGGAAAGTCGCGTCAGGCGTCGACGAGCTCGGCTGGGACGGCGATCACGTCGACCATCGCGCCGTTGCGCAGCGCGGTGATCGGCAGCGGGGTGCCGATCGCGTCGGCGAACAGCTGGCGCTGGATGCTCTGCGCGTCGGTGATCTGCTTGCGGCCGACGGTGAGCACGAGGTCGCCGTTGCGCAGGCCCGCCTTCGCGGCCGGGCTGCCCGGCACGACCTCGACCAGGCGCAACCCCTCCCGCTGCCCCGCCCGCTCGGCGACCTGGGCCGGCACCGGCGCGGGCATGCCGATGAGGCCCAGGTAGGCGCGGCGCACCCGGCCGTCCGCGAGCAGGGTCGCGATGATCCGCCTGGTGGTGCCGTTGACCGGCACCGCGAGACCGAGGCCGATCCCGGCGACCGCGGTGTTGATGCCGACGACCTGGCCCCGGGCATTGGCGAGGGCGCCCCCCGAGTTGCCCGGGTTGAGCGCCGCGTCGGTCTGGATGACGTCCTCGATGACCCGGCCGGTCCGGCCGGAGCGCACCGGCAGTGCCCGGCCGAGGGCGCTCACGACTCCGGCGGTGACCGAGCCGGCGAGCCCGAGCGGGTTGCCCACGGCGACGACGAGCTGGCCGACGACGAGCGCGTCGGCGTCGCCGAGCGGGACCGACGGCGGGGTCTTGGACCGGGCGCGCAGCACGGCCAGGTCCGACAGCGGGTCCGCGCCGACGACGTCGACCCTGACCTCGATTCCGTCGATGAACGCGGCGGTCCCGCCGGGCGCGGAGCCGACGACGTGGGCGTTGGTGAGCAGCAGGCCGTCGTCGGTGAAGACCACCGCCGAGCCGCTGCCACGCCCCATCCGAAGGCTCGCCACGTGCGGGGTCACCGCGGCCGCGACCGCGCTCACCGTTCGGGAGTAGGCGTCGAGCTCTTCGGCCACAGCAACCACCGCCCCGGCAGCCAACTACTGCCAACTACTGCCAACCACCGTCAATTACACCGTTACACGGCTATCAACGCCAGGGGTCGGGTGGTTCGTTCCCGGTCAGTGACCGAAGGGGTCGGGCACCTCGCCGGGCATCCAGGAGATGCCGGGTACGCCCCAGCCGTTGCGCTTGAGCATCCGCTTGGATTCCCTGGCGTACCGGCCGGTCAGCCGCTGCAGGTACAGCACTCCGTCGAGGTGGTCGGTCTCGTGCTGAAGGCACCTGGCAAAGAAGCCGGTGCCCTCGACCTCGATCGGCCGGCCTTCGACGTCGAAGCCCTCGACCTTGGCCCAGGACGCCCGCCCGGTCGGGAACGACTCGCCGGGCACCGAGAGGCATCCCTCCTCGTCGTGCTCGGGATCGGGCATGGTCTCCGGGACCTCGGACGTGGTGATCGTCGGGTTGACGACGGCCCCGCGCCGCCGCTCGCCGCTCTCGTCGGGGCAGTCGTAGACGAACACCCGCAGGTCCACACCGATCTGGTTGGCGGCGAGGCCGGCGCCGTGCGCCGCCGTGTTGGTCTCGAACATGTCCTGCACGAGGGCGCGCAGCTCGTCGTCGAACGCGGTGACGGGGCGGGTGTGCTTGTGTAGGACGGGATCGCCGACGACCCGGATGGGATGAACTGCCATGCCAGGCACAGTAGACGCGCCCAGACGCGCCGGGCCTGCGCGACCGGGCGCGGGCGTTTCTCCGTGGTTCAATACGGTCCAGCGAGTGACATGCGTGTAATTCAGCGACAATGGAACGGCCAGGAGTAGCGGCCAGGAGTGAGCAGGACGCGAGGAGCCCGATGGACGCCGCAGAGGTCGCCCCGACCCCGGAGCACAGCACGGAGCTGTCCCGCCGGGAGTGCGAGATCCTGGCGTTCGAGCGGCTGTGGTGGAAGTACGCCGGCGCCAAGGAGCAGGCGATCCGCGAACTGTTCGACATGTCGTCAACCAGGTACTACCAGCTGCTCAACACCCTGATCGACAAGCCGGAGGCGCTCGCGGAAGACCCCATGCTGATCAAGCGGCTACGCCGGCTGCGGTCGACCAGGCAACGCGCCAGGGCCGCCAAGCGGCTGGGCGTTCAGTCGCACCCCGGCCGGTTCCAGAACCAACGAACCCCCTAGGCGGAAAACGTGAGCAGCCCGCAGGGTGGGCCGCCCGCGCGGCCGTTGCGCCTGGCCGGCCTGGCCCTGGTAGTGATCGCGGTGTTGGCCGTTATCGCCGGCCTGATCAGCCTCTTCGTCGATGAGGACGGCGACGGGAACGGCGACGCGGCGCAACCGCCGACGGCGACCGCCACCTCGCCACCGGATACGGCGCCGACCGCGCCGACCACCGAACCCGGAACGCCGGGCCAGCCACCACCGCCCGCCCCCACGACCCCCGCCGCGCCGCCGCCGGCGACCGGCTCCCCACCGCCGCCCGCCCCCCAGCCGCCCGCTCCCCAGCCGCCGCCGACCGCCGAGCCGGTGCGCGTCTACAACAACAGCACGATCAGCGGCCTGGCCGCCCGGGCCGCCGAGGACTTCCGGCGGGCCGGCTGGACCGTCATCGAGGTCAGCAACTACCCGGGCGGCATCATCCCGACCAGCACCGTCTACTACCGCCCCGGCACCCCGGAGGAGGCGGCGGCGCGGGTCCTCGGCAACCGGTTCGACCTGCGCGTCGAACCCCGGTTCCCGGGCATCGACCAGGCCAGCCCCGGTCTCATCGTGATCGTCACCAACGACTACGGCACCAAGTAGCCACACGGGTATGGCCGCGCGGGACCGGTCGCTCTCGGTGACTTCGCCATGGCTACGGGCACCGCTCGGCGGCGATGATCATGACGCGGTTGCCCTTCTTAACCGATTCGCGTGATCATGAGCACCTCCGACGTCTGTGATCACCGCGATGTGCCGGAGCAGTCACCGCTCGCCACCACGTAGGGGCAGTTGGGCGGGACGGGCGCAGCCGGCCACGCGATCGGCCATCAGACGGTTCAAGATCGTTGAAAGTGTGGGCTCACCATGCAGTCTGGGTGCGAAAGTGCATG
>DASSUA010000580.1:0-5627 GCA_035707525.1 Pseudonocardiaceae bacterium | reverse complement strand
TGCTGCGCCGGACGCTGCTGGGAGTCGCGCCGGACCCGGCCGGCCGCCTGGCGGCGCTTGGCGCTGAGCCCGGCGAGTACGACCTGTTCCTGGCCGACCAGCTGGCCGAGGAGCGGTACTGCGCGCCGATGGCCAGACCGGACGTGGTCATCGGGCCGCAGGGTCCGCGGTTCGTCGAGTTCAATGTGGGCTCGGCGGTCGGCGGGATCGTCGAGACCAGCGTCGTCGGGGCGGTGCTGCAGCGGCGCTGGGACGACCGGTTCCGGTGCGAGCGGCCCTTCGATGGGATCGCCGCGATGTTCCAGGGCCTCGGGGCGCGCTCGCTGGCGGTGGTCAGCCTGCTCGCCGACGTCACCTACGACGCCACTAGCACCCGCTACTTCGACCTGATCACCGGCCATCTCGGGCGTGCTGGAATGGCCGCCGAGTACTTCGAGCCGGACCAGCTGCCGGCTGGGCGCTTCCCGTTCGCGATGCGGCACTTCACGCTTGTCGACGCCAGGCGGCTCGGGGTGGACATCGAGCCGGTGCGGGCCGCGATCGAGGCCGGCTGCCTGCTGGTCAGTACCGAGACCGGGGAGTTGATCGGGAACAAGAAAGTGCTCGCCTGGGCGTCGGAGGGCCGGCCGTGGCTGACTGCGGCCGACCGCGAGCTCGTCGACCGCTACCTGCCCTGGACCAGGGAGGTCCGCGACGGGCCGGTGTGGTGGCGCGGCGGCCGTCACGACCTGCCGGCGCTGCTGCTGTCCCGCCAGGCCGAACTGGTGCTCAAGCGCGGACACGGCCAGTGCGGGCTGCAGGTGCGGATCGGCCGGGACACCGGTGCGGCGCAGTGGGCCACCGCGGTCGAGGAGGCGCTGGCCGCCGGTGACAGCGTCGTGCAGGAGTTCGTCCCGGCCGGCCGGTGCCGGCAGCGGCTGTTCGACCTGGCCAGCGGCGAGGCGTTCGACGCGGTGGTGGCTCCAGTGCTGAGCCCCTACCTGTTCGACGGCAGGACCATCGGCTGCATGGTCAGGTACTTCCCGTCCGGCCAGGCCGGCGTCATCGGCTGCGACGGGTTCGGCGCGCAGCTCAATGTCGCCGCCCGGGCCGCCTAGCTGATGGGCCGCACGCTGCGCCGGCTCGGTTATGCCTGGAACCACTCGACGGACCCGGTGCTGGCCTGGTCCCGGGCGGCCTGGGACACCGTGAGCTGGTGGCGGGGCGAGTGCCTGCTGTCCCTGCCCGCCGGCGACGGCGTGACCTTCGGCTACGCCGGTCCGGCGAGCCGGGGCGCCGGCCCACCCGCCGTGCTCCAGTTCCTGGAGGAGCACCGCGAGCGCGCCGGCGCAACCACTGCCGGCCGCGCCAGTTGCCGGCCGGGGTACCTGCCGCGGACGTCGTTGCCGGGAGCGGACCTGGTCCTCGTCGGCTGCGGCCGCCGGCGGGCGCACGCGCTGCCGGGCGCCGCCGCGATCGTGCTGCCAAGCCGGGTGCACTTCGTGCTGGACACCACGGTCGACTACCCGACCGCCCGGCGCCGGGTGTCGAAGAAGGAGCGGCAGGCCTACGAGGCCGGCCGGCGCAAGCACGGCTGGCGGCTCGAGGTGGCGTCGCGCGGCGAGGACTTCGCGTTCTTCTACGACCAGATGCATGTGCCGACGATGCGGCGCCGGCACGGTGACCGTGCCCGCAGCGAGCGCCGCGAGGTGGCGCGTGATTGTGTGTTCCGGCACGGGCTGCTGGTGTTCGTCGTCGGGTCCGGGCACCGGGTCGCCGGCGGGCTGTGCCGGTGGGATGCCCGCCGGCGGACCCTGACGTGGCGGCTGTGCGGGGTGCTCGACGGCGCCGAGGAGCACTACGCGGCCGGAGCGATGGGGGCGCTGTACCACTGCCTGCTCGAGTGGTCGTGTAACCAGGGCCGGGTCGAGCGGCTCGACCTGCAGGGCTCCGAACCGTTCCTGAGCCGCGGGGTGTTCCAGTGCAAGCGCAAGTTCCATCCGCGCATCGAGATCCCGGCCAACCACTTCCGGCACCGCCGCCTGTGGCTGCACGTGCCGGCCGACTCGCCGCAGGTCCGGGATTTCCTCGTCGCGAACCCGGTAGTCGCAGAGACCCCGGGCGGCCAGTTACGGGCCATCTACTTCTACGACCGCGAGCGCCCGGTGCGCACCGACGTGCCATGGAGTTGCCCCGGCATCGTCGGCGAGCGGGCGGTCGACCTCGACGAGTTCCTGACCGGGCGGCGCAAGGAGGCGCTACGGGCTTGACGACGGGTTGCCGCTGCCGGGCGGCGGCGAGAAGGTCACTTGAGGTGAGCGGACGCGTACCGCGGCGCGTGACGGAACGAGAGGACGCGAATGGCGGGCAACCCTCGTAGCGCCGTGATCGGCGGGGTCGCCGGGGGTGCCGGGGCCGGGCTCATCTGGGGGGTGTCCTTCCCAATCCCCGAAATGCTGGTCGGCTGGAGCCCGGTCGCGATCACGGCCGGGCGGTACCTGGTCTACGGCGGCCTCTCGCTGGTGCTGTTCCTGTTCGGTGGGCGCGCGCTGCGGGCACTGGGGCGGCGGCACTGGCGCCTCGTGCTGGTGTACGCCATAACCGGCAACGTCGGCTACTACCTGATGCTCGTCCTCGGCATCGACCTGGTCGGTGCGCCCGTCACCGACATCATCATCGGCTGCACGCCGGTGTTCATGGCGATCGCCGGCAACCTGCTGTATCCGGCGTATTCGTGGCGCTCGCTGGCGCTGCCCCTGATCCTGGTCTCCGTCGGGCTCGCCGTGGTCAACATCCTGGAGATCGGCGGCGCCGACCCGACCGAGCAGAACACGACCACCATGAAGGTCCTCGGCGTGCTGGCCGCCTCGACCGGGGCCCTGGTGTGGACCTGGTACGGGCTGGCCAACGCCAAGTTCCTCAGCAGCCATCCGGAGATCTCGCCGGTCGCCTGGGCCACCCTGATCGGGGTGAGCACCGGCGTGGTCACGATCGTCGCGATGCCGTTGGCCGCCGCGACCGGTCACCTGAGCCCGAACACCCCGCCTGGCGGCGAACACGCCGGCCTGGCCGCGTTCGTCCTCGGCTCGCTGGTGCTCGGGGTCATGGTGTCCTGGGTCGGCGCCGGCCTGTGGAACCTGGCGTCGGCCCGGATCTCGCCGACCGCCGTCGGGATGCTGCTCAACGTCGAGACCGCCGCCGGCTTCACCTACGTCTATCTGGCCAGGGCCGACTGGCCGCCGCTTGGCCAGGTCGCCGGACTCGTGCTGGTGCTGCTCGGCGTGATGCTCGTGGTCAGGCAGACCACCGCGGCCGCGCCCGAGCTCGAGCTGCCGCCGCTCGACGCCCCGGCCGGTGTGACCCGACAGTCAGCACCATGAGACCCCGAGACCACACCCGTCGAGAGAGAGGGCAGGCATGAACCCGGTCAGCTCGTACACCGAATGGGAGCCGCTCGAAGAGGTCATCGTGGGCCGGTTGCAGGGCGGTGTCTTCCCGACCTGGCAGCCGTCGATGGCCGGCACCGTGCCACCCGAGTACTGGTCGCTGATCAAGGAACGGGGCGGCACGCCGTTCGACGAGGAGGAGGTGCTCGCGGCCGAGGCCGAACTGACCGGGTTCGTCCAGGCGCTCACCGCCGAGGGCGTAACCGTGGTCAGGCCCGATCCCGTCGACTACGCGCGCCCGATCCAGACCCCGCACTGGCGCAGCCCCGGCGGGTTCTACTCGGCGATGCCGCGCGACATCCTGCTGGTGCTCGGTGACCTTCTCGTCGAGGCTCCGCTGTCGTGGCGCTGCCGCCGGCACGAGTTCGACGCCTACCGTTCGCTGATCAAGTCGTACTTCCGGCGCGGCGCCGGCTGGCTCAAAGGCCCGACCCCGCAGGCCACCGACGAACTGTTCGACCCGGACTACGTTCCGGACTCCGACGCCTACGCGATCACCGAGTTCGAGCCCGTGTTCGACGCCGCGGACTTCGTCCGGTTCGGCCGGGACGTGCTCGTGCAGCGCAGCCACGTCACCAACGACTTCGGCATCCAGTGGCTGCGGCGGGCGGTCGGCGAGCGGTTCCGGGTGCACACCATCGACGTCGACGACCGGCACGCGATGCACATCGACGCCACGATCGTGCCGCTGGCGCCGGGCAAGCTGCTGGTCAACGCCGAGCGCTACATCCCGAGCCCGCTGTTTCGGGACTGGGAGATCCTCGAGGCCCCAAAGCCGACGCTGCCGGCGGACTGGCCGCTGTACCTGTGCAGCCCGTGGCTCAGCATGAACATCCTCTCGCTCGACGAGAGCACCGTGTTCGTCGAGCGGCAGGAGGAGCCGCTGGCCGAGGCGCTCACCGGCTGGGGCTTGCGGTGCATCCCCGTGGACTTCCGCAACGTGTACCGGTTCGGCGGGTCGTTCCACTGCGTGACCGCCGATGTGCGGCGCCGCGGCGGCCCCGGTGAGTACCTGAACGTCTAGGCGTTTCGTTTGCGGTGGGCGAGGGCCGCCAGCACCTCGAGGATCACCCGGTGGGCGTTGTTGATCGTGAGCTCCGCGTGGTCGTACGGCGGGGAGACCTCGACCACGTCGAGCGCCACGATCGAGGTCTGCAGCGCCACCGCCCGCACCGCGCGCAGCAGGTCCGCGGCCGACATGCCGCCCGGCTCCGGTGTACCGGTGCCGGGCGCCGTGCCCGGGTCCAGCACGTCTATGTCGACCGACAGGTAGATCGCGTCACACCCGTCGGAGGCCTCCGCGACCGCATCGGTGATAACGGGCCCGATCCCGCGCTCCCAGATCTCCTGCATCAGGTGCCACGTCATCCGCTGCTCGCGCATCCAGGCGAACACGTCGGCCGGCGGCCAGTAGCCACGCAGCCCGATCTGCACGAAGTTGCGCCCCAGCACCGCGCCGGACTCGATCAGCCGGCGCATCGGCGTACCGTGCGAGGCCAGGTTGCCCTCGAGCGAGTCGGCCGTGTCCGCGTGCGCATCGAAGTGCACCACCCCCAGCCGGCCCCAGCCGTGCCGGCGGGCCACCGCGGTCGCGGCCGGCCAGGTGATCGAATGGTCGCCGCCGATCACCACCGGGAAGATGCCACGCTCCACCACGTCGGTGACCTTCGCCTCGATGTTGCGGTGCGACCGCTCGGTCTGGCCGTGCGGGCAATGGGCGTCACCGGCGTCGACCAGGTCGATCCAGTCGAAGATCTCCACGCCTAGGTCCAGGTGGTAGGACCCGGGGTTGTACGCGAGCGCCCGCAGCGCCCGCGGCCCGAACCGCGCCCCCGGCCGGTTGGTCGTCGAGATGTCGAACGGCGCCCCAACCACCGCCACATCCGGCCGCCGCTCGCCGAGCGAATCCAGCTCCGGCACCCAGTCCCGCCCCATGAACGTCGCCAACCCGTGGTCCGGCACGGCTGCAACGCTAGCCGAGCTCTCACCTGTCGGGCTGGTTTGGTGCGTTCGTTGCTGGGCCACCTTCATCGACAAGGTGATGCCGGTGGACGCGATCTGCGGTGCCCGGCACAGCGAAAGCGAGTCGAGTCGGGGCACGCGCAAATGGCCGCCGGCACTGCGACATCTGGGGGGCGGCGTCGGCGCACCTCTCTGCGGCGACTCCTCTTCGCCTTGCCGCCAAACCGGAACGCTCATGCC
>DASSUA010000579.1:0-2282 GCA_035707525.1 Pseudonocardiaceae bacterium | reverse complement strand
GGCCGGCGGCGCTGGGTTTGCCGGCTCGGCCGGCGGTGCCGGGGTGCGGACGTCCGCGGGCGAGCTGGCCGCCGACCTGGTGGTCGCCGCCGACGGGGTGGGCAGCACGATCCGGGCTCAGCTGTTCCCGCGGCACCCCGGCGTCCAGGGGGTCGGCGAGCTGGCGGCGCGCGCGCTCGTGGCGGTGCCGGCCGGGATGGACGCCGACCGGCTGCCGGCCGGCGAGCTGCTCGACGACCGCACCGGCCACCGGTTCGGCTGCATGCCGATGGCCGACGGCAACGTCTACTGGTACGCGTCCTGGCGCGGCCGGCGGCCGGGCGATGCGCGGTCCTGGCTGCTGGGCGCGTTCGCCGACTGGCACCCGGCGGTGCCGGCGCTGATCGAGGCGACCGAGCCGGACGCCGTCCGGGTCGACGAGCTGGTCCGGCTCGTCCAGCCGCTGCCGTCGCTGGTGGCCGGCCGGGTCGTGCTGCTCGGCGACGCCGCGCACGCGATGACCCCGGACCTCGGGCAGGGCGGCTGCCAGGCGTTCGAGGACGCCGTGGTCCTCGGCCGCGAGCTGGCCGGTGTTGGGCCGGAAAGGCTAGCGGCCGCGCTGGCCGGCTACGACGCGGCCAGGGGGCCGCGGACGGCGGCCATGCTGCGCGCCTCGAACCGGATGAACCGGCTGCTGACGCTGCACGGCCCGGCGGCGCGGCTGCGCAACCTCGCCCTGCGCTCGATACCGTCGGGACTCGCCACTGCGGTGTATGTCAAGCAGCTACGGATGGCCGCCGCGGGCGCACTAGGCTCACGGGCGGGAGCTCACCCGCACGAGCGGTGACCGCCGGGAGGAAGTCGATGACCGAGTGTGACGTGCTGATCATCGGCGCGGGCCCGACCGGGTTATTCGCCGCCTACTACGCGGGGTTCCGCGGGCTGCGCACGGCGCTGGTCGACTCGCTGCCGGAGGCCGGCGGCCAGGTCACCGCGATGTACCCGGAGAAGCAGATCTTCGATGTCGCCGGGTTCCCGGCGATCCGTGGCCGCGACCTGATTGCCGATCTGGTCGCCCAGGCCGGCCAGTACGACCCGCTGTACCTGCTCGAACGGCAGGCCAGGACGCTCACCGGGGATGGCGGCCGGTACCAGGTGGGGCTCGCCGACGGCGGCGTCGTGACCACCGGGGCCGTGCTGATCACCGCCGGCATGGGGGAGTTCCGGCCGCGCCCGCTGCCGGCCGGTGACGGCTGGTTCGGCCGCGGCGTCGTGCACTTCGTGCCGAAGCTCGACGTGCACGCCGGCCACGACGTGGTCGTCGTCGGCGGCGGCGACTCGGCGTTCGACTGGGCGCTTTCGCTGCACCCGATCGCCCGCTCGGTCACGCTCGTGCACCGGCGCGCCAAGTTCCGCGCCCACCCCGGCACCGTCGAGAAGGTCCGCCAGCTCGGCGTCCCGATCATCACCGACGCCGAGGTCACGGAGCTGCGCGGCGACGGCGTGGTCGCGGAGGCCGAGATCGCGCTCAAGGACGGCACCCGGACGGTGCTGCCGGCCCAGACCGTGATCGCCGCTTTGGGTTTCACCGCCGACCTCGGCCCGCTGGAGAGCTGGGGCCTGTCGCTGAACCGGCGCGCGATCGAGGTCGACAGCACGATGCGCACCAACCGCCCGCGCGTCTACGCCGCCGGCGACGTGGCGACCTATCCGGGAAAGGTCAAGCTGATCGCCACCGGCTTCGGCGAGGCCGCGACGGCCGTCAACAACGCTGCGGTCGAGTTGGACCCGAGCGCGCACCTGTTCCCGGGCCACTCCTCGGACTCCGGCTGAGCCCAGGCTGGGTGGCGGTCGTCCGGACCGGGTTGGGCGCCGGATGGCCGGGTTGGCGGCTCGTGATCGTCGTTGGGTGTGGTGCGCCCGCGCTGAGCGCGGTTGGTGGCTCCGAAGCGGCGAAGGCTGGGGCTCTTCTGGAGGAACCGTCCCTACCGCCGTAACCCTGCTGCCGTGTACCACAGCCGTAGAGCGTTACCCCGGGGCCATTACACTATGTAGTAGTTGATCAAGAAAACTTACCCTTCGTCGCGGCGGCGCCCGACCGGAGGCCCTGCGTTTCCCTTTGCTTTGAGAGCCAGCTGACGTCGGGCGCCCGCCAGCGGATATGCCGCTGAACCCTGCGGCGTGGTGTGTTGCCGGCTGGCTCTCAAAGCAAGGGCATCGGGCCACGCTGCCGCCGGACGCCGCTGTTACGGAATGCGACAATTGTTGATCAACTACTGCTGAGCGTAGCGGTTAGGGGATCC
>DASSUA010000578.1:0-2209 GCA_035707525.1 Pseudonocardiaceae bacterium | reverse complement strand
TGCTCGCCGCGGCGGGGGTGGGCGCCGTGCCGCTGGCGACCCGCACCGGAGACGAGCTGAAGGCGGCGCTGCCGCCGAACAACCCGCTGATCGAGGCACACAAGCAGCGCGGCGACGAACTGCTGCCCTACGCGCTTGCCTTCGGCATCGCGGTGGTACTGCTGGTGATTGCCGGGCGGTTGGCCGACCGGGAACGCAACGCGGCACAGTCGAGCACCGAGCACCCGAGCACCGAGCACTCGAGCACCGAGCAACCGCGCACCGAGCAACTGAACACCGGGCAGCCGAGCACCGGCGGCGACGACGCCCGGGCCAGCGCCGCGCCCCGCACCTGGCGGCGGATCGCGCTGGTCGCGGCCGCGCTGGTGGCGTTCAGCGCGGTGACGGTGACCGTGCAGGTGGTGCGGGTCGGGCACAGCGGTTCGACGGCGGTGTGGCAGGGCGTCGGCACCGGGAGATGAACGCGGACCGTCAGCCGGCCACGTCGTAGACACTGTCGGCGGTCACGACCTCGACGGGGCCGTCGAAGGTCTGCCGGGCCTCCTCGATCACCTCGGCCGGTTTGGTCCACGGTGCGACGTGGGTGAGCAGCAGCCGTCCGACGCCGGCCCTGGTAGCCAGCTCGCCGGCCTGGACGCCGGACAGGTGCAGGTCCGGCGGGCGGCTCTCGTCGTGCGTCCAGGTCGCCTCGGCCAGCAGCAGGTCCGCACCGGCCGCGAGCTCGTCGAGAGGCTCGCATGGGCCGCTGTCGCCGGTGTACACGAGCGTGCCGCCCTCGCCCTCGACCCGCAGCGAGTACGCCTCGCACGGGTGCGCGGCCGGCACCGCCGTGAGCCGCAATGGTCCGATGTGGACGGTCAACGGGCCCAGCCGGCGGAACTCCAGCACATCGGACAGGTCGGCCTCGGCCAGCTCCGCCAGCGACGGCGCGTACGCCGCGGCCAGCCGCGCAGCGCTCTCGGCCGGGCCGAACAGCGGAATCGGCGGCCGCCCCGGTTTGCCATCCGGGTGATAGCGCAGATAGACCACGAGCGCCGAGACGTCCGCGCAATGGTCGGGGTGCAGGTGCGAGAGCGCGAGCGCGCCGAGCCGGAACGGGTCGAGGTGACGCTGCATGGCGCCGAACGCACCATTGCCAAGGTCCAACCCGAGCGCGAAACCGTCTTCCTGCACCAGGTACCCCGACGCCGGCGAGTCCGGCCCTGGGCCGCTTCCGCAACAACCGAGCACCGTCAGTCGCATGCGGCCATCCTGCCGGCCTTCAGACCTCCGCGCGTACCGGAACGTGATGTACGCGTCAGCGGCGTTTCTCAGCCCGTCGCGGCGGTCTCGATCAGCGGCCCGAGGAAGCGGCGCGCCAGCCGGTGGAACGGCTCGATGTCGCCGGTGGCAAGGAAAACGTGCCCGGTCGCCGGCTCCTCGGTGTCGGCGAGCAGGTCCCGCTCGGTCAGCACGCGAAGCACGTCCTTTGCGGTCTCCTCGGCGGAGGACACGAGCGTGGCCTCGGGGCCGATCGCCAGCTGGATCACGCCGGACAGCAGCGGGTAGTGCGTGCAGCCGAGCACGAGCGTGTCCACCCCGGCGCGCTGCAGCGGCTCGAGGTAGCCCTGCGCGAGTCCGAGCACCTGCCGGCCGGAGGTGATCCCGCGCTCGACGAAGTCCACGAACCGGGGGCAGGCCACCGAGGTGATCCGCACGTGCGCGGCCGCCGCGAACGCGTCCTCGTAGGCGCCGGACGTCACCGTCGCCCTGGTGCCGATCACGCCGATCCGCCCGTTTCGGGTGGCCGCGACCGCGCGGCGCACCGCCGGCAGGACGACCTCGACGACCGGCACGTCGTAGCGCTCCCTGGCGTCGCGCAGGCACGCCGCCGACGCGGTGTTGCACGCCAGCACGAGCAGCTTGACGCCGCCGGCGACGAGCGCGTCGGCGACCTCCAGCGCGTGCCGGCGCACCTGGGCGATCGGCAGCGGGCCGTACGGTCCGTTCGCGGTGTCGCCGACGTAGCGAATCCGCTCGGTCGGCAGTTGGTCCAAGATCGCCCGGGCGACCGTCAGACCGCCCACACCCGAGTCGAAGACGCCGATCGGCGCGAAGCTGTCCGGCACGTCAGGCGGCCAGCCGCGGCGGCCGCGGCTGGGACCTGGACCGGTCGGCCGAGGCCACCAGCCTCGCCGCGAGCAGGCCGCCGATCGCCCCGAACAGGTGC
>DASSUA010000577.1:0-4793 GCA_035707525.1 Pseudonocardiaceae bacterium | reverse complement strand
GGTGGCCACCCTGGTCCGGGACATGACCGAGATCGCGATCCGGGGTGCCGCGAAAGCCCGCGGCGAGTCTTCGGGGGTGGCCGGTGGGTGAGCAGCGATACGAGATCTGCCCCCTCGGCGCCTGGCTCGGACCCGAGACCGCCGAGCGGGTCCCCGCCCGCCGGTTTTCGGCACCCTGGCCCAGCACCCTCGACCTGCTCGGCCGCGAGACCTACCTGCTCGGCGCGACGCTGGTCGTTCTGCAGCTCGACGTCCGCGACGGCGACGTGCGCCGCGACGGGATGCTGCGGGTCGGTGCCCGGGTCGGGCACCCCGGGGTGCGGGTCTCCTTCGACTCCGGCCACGGACCGCTGACCTACAGCAGCGACGCCTACGACGGATGGCAGGCCAATGTCCGCGCCGTCGCCCTGGCGCTGCAGGCGCTGCGGGCGGTCGACCGGTACGGCGTGTCCCGCTCGGGCGAGCAGTACCGCGGCTGGCGCGCCATCGAAGGCCCGGCCGGACAGATGTCCGTCGACACCGCGGCCCGGCTGCTGGCCGACGCCGGTGACGTCACACCCGCCCAGGTCCTCGCTGACGCGGACACCCGCGCACGGGCGTACCGGCGGGCGGCCCGCACCCATCACCCCGACGCCGGCGGGGACCCGGCGACCTTCCTGCGGCTGACCGCGGCCAAAGAGCTGCTCGACGGCGCCGCCCACCTGATCGGAGCACCACAGTGAGCCCGACCCTGCTCGACGTCGACCCCAGCACCCTGGTTCTTGGTGACAACGCCCGCCTGCACCCCAGCGCCGACAAGGAGTTCGTCGCCTCGGTCCGCGAGCGGGGTGTGATCGAACCCGTGATCGCCTACCGCCTCGAGGGTGGCGACCTGATCGTGGTGCACGGCGCCCGCCGCACCCTGGCCGCGGTCGCCGCCAAACGGCCCACCGTCCCGGTGATGCTGGTTGAGGCGCCCAAGCCGGCGGATCGGCTCGTCGACCAGCTCGTCGAGAACGACCACCGTGAGGCGCTCACCGCCGCCGACCGGGCCACCGCCTATCAGCAGCTGGCCGCATGCGGTCTGTCCGCGGCGACGATCGCGAAGCGCACCGCGACCAAGCGGCCCGTGGTGGACGCCGGCCTGGCCGTGGCCGCCAGCCCGGCCGCGACCTCCGCCGTCGCCGAGCACGGTCTCACCCTGACGCAGGCCGCGGTTGTGGCCGAGTTCGGAGACGACGAGGCCGCGGTGCGCAAGCTGGTGGAGGCGGCCCGCACCGGAGGGTTCGATCACGTCGCCGAGCGGGTCCGCGACAACGCCCAGCGGGACGCGGCCGAAGCGACCGCGGCGGCCGAGCTGGCGGCCGCCGGCGTGCCGGTCGTCGACGCGCCAGCATGGGATGCGACCAGCCCGGTCCGGTTGGACCACCTCCTCGACGACGCGGGTGAGGGGCTGACCGCCGAGGGGCACGCCGGCTGCCCGGGCCACGCCGCCTTTGTCCGCGCGGACTGGGACTGGGACGAGGACAGTGACCGGTCCACGCTGGTCGTTGAGACCGAGTTCGTGTGCACCGACCCGGACACCCACGGGCACAAGCGTCGGCACGGTGGCTCCGGTGCTGGCCGGGGCAGCGCGGCCGAACCGTCCGAGCAGGACCGGGCCCGGGCCAGCACCGAACGGCGTGAGGTCATCGCCAACAACAAGGCGTGGGACTCGGCCACCACCGTGCGCCGCCGCTGGCTGCGCGAGTTCCTCAGCCGGCGCACGGCGCCCAAGGGTGCCGCCCTGTTCATCGCCGACGCGATCGCCCGCGGCGGTGGCCAGCTGCACGCCGCGCTCGGCTACGACCTGCACCCGCTGGCCCACGAACTGCTCGGCGTGACCCGCGACGGCTACGGCAACGCCGACGCGTTGACCGGGCTGCTCGCCGGCGCCACCGACAGCCGCGCCCAGCTCCTCACCGTCGCTCTGATCCTGTGCGCGTACGAGGCCGCCACCGGTCGGGACTCGTGGCGCCGCCAAAGCGAGGACACCGCCCGGTACCTGCGCTACCTGCAGGCGCTCGGCTACGAGCTGGCCGACGTCGAGCTGCTCGCCTGCGGCGGCCCGGCATGACCCGACCCACCACCGTCACCCACGCCGGCGCCGCCCGGCGCGTCTGCGGCTGGCTGGGCGGCGTAGAGGTTGAGCCGGGAACCCTGCTCGGCCCCAACGACACCGGCGAGCTGATGGTCGCGCTCGGCCCGGTCGACGGGTGCACCGCGGTCGGCTACGCCACCACCGCGGACATCGCCGCGGCCGGCGCCTACCTGGCCCGGGGTGGCGCCCCGCGCAGCGTCACCGAGACGCGGCTACCGCGCCCGCCCGCCCCGGCTGGAGGTGCGGAGTGACCGAACCCCACATCGTGGCGATCGAGGACCAGATCAACGCCGAGCTGCGCAACCTGGTCACCGCCGCCCGCGCCCACCGGGCCATCTGCGTGTCCAGCTGCGTCGGGATGGACGTCGTGGGCACCCTGCTGCACCGCACCGCCGGACAGCGGCTGCGGCTACTCGTGTACGCCGTGGCCCGCCTGGCCGACCACGACACCCCACCAGCCGCGCCGCCACCCGTCGCCGAGCCCGCCGAGGCGCCGACCAGCGGCAGCCACCAGGCCGTCGCCGACGCCATCAGCGCGTACCTGACCGACCAGCCGGAGGGCCCATTGCGGGCGGCGCTGGCGGGGCTGCTCACCCTGCACGTCGCTGAGCCGGCCGAGACCACGGGCAAGCCGGACCCGTCATGCGGCACCTGCCACGGACTTGGCCTCTACTCCACCGGCCCGGACCACGACCCCAGCGTGCACCACTGCTGCTGCGGCTGCGCGTGGTGCGGCGGCTGCGAGACGTCGCTGTGCACCGGGCCGTGCGACACCCTCGCCGAGATCGCCGACGCACTCGGCCTGCACACCCCACCCGAAGGAGCCCCAGCGTGACCCCGATCGTGTTCATCGACACTGAGACCACCAGCCTGCGCCCCGACCGGCGGGCATGGGAGATCGCCCTGATCCACCGCGGGGACCACGGCGAGCGCGCGCACCACTGGTTCATCGAGATCGTCGATCTCGACCTGGGCGAGGCCGACCTGTTCAGCCTGAACATCGGCGGCTTCTACCAGCGGCACCCGCAGATGCGCGTCACCGACGTCCCCGACCAGTCGCTGTCGACGTGGACCCTCGTCGCCAGCGAGGAGGACGTGATGCGCGAGGTCGAGGTCATCACCCGTGGCGCGCACCTCGTCGGGGCAGTGCCGAACTTCGACGCCGAGGTGCTGGCCGCGCGGATGCGCTACCACGGCATCGCCCCGTCCTGGCACTACCACCTCATCGACGTCGAGGCGCTCGCTGTGGGCGCGCTGGCCCGGGGCGGGACACCGCCGGCCCTGCCGTGGAAGAGCGACGAGCTGTCCCGTGCGCTCGGCGTCGAGCCGCCGGGCGACACCGACCGGCACACCGCGCTCGGCGATGCGCAGTGGGCGAGGGCGATCTACGACTCGTTCATGTTCGGCCAGCCGCAGTCCCCGACCCCCGAAGGAGCCTCAGCGTGACGGTCAAGATCGCAGCCAAGTGGAAGAAGGACGAGCGCGGCTACAACGGGCTGGAGTCGATCCTGCACGGCCTCGTCGACGACGGCCTGAACCGCCGGTACGCCGTCGTCCTGCTCGAGACGGTGCGCGTCACCCGGGAGATCGCCGACGGTGATGTCGAGATCCCCACCGTGCGCATCGTGCACATCGAACCTTTGGACGGCGAGGTGGCCGCGGTGGCCAAACGGCTGCTCGATGAGGCGTACCGGGCCCGCGCCGGCAACGCGCCCCAGGACCAGCTGCCTCTGGGCGACCAGGGCGGGGAGCCGGTGTCCGAGCGGCAACCTGACGAGTGGCTCGACGACGAGCCCACCACGGCCAAGAAGGCCAAGCGGTGATTGGCCGCAAGCCGGCGACGGCGGCCGGGCCGGCGGACCAGGCCGGGCAGCAGCTGGCCGCCTTGGAGGCCCGCGTCGATCAGGTGCTGCGGCTGGTCGCCGACACCGCCCGCCACCATGCCGCGAACCGGGCCCTGGTTGATCTGGCCTGCGATGTCCGCAACACGCTGCGCCCGCAGCTGGGACCACCCGTCTCACCTGGGCCGCCGGTATGAGCCAGCCGTTGCCCGGCCTCGCGCAGGAGGTCACCCACGACCCGTACTCGGCCGGCCGCGACTTCCGGGAGCTGTCGGAGAGCGGTCTGCTCTGGCTCATCAACGCGGTCGTGTTCCACCCGCGCGGGTTCGCCCTCGCGCTGGCCATGAACACGGCCACTGGGGAGGTCACCGGCTGGGACCTCGTGGGCGACGGCACCGAGCCGTGGTCGTACGCCGACCCCGTCGATGACCGGTTCACCGCGGCCGAGGCCACCCTCGCGGCGCACCGCCGGGCGGCGACTCCGGAGGATCCGCGGTGAGCGGCCGTTTCGTGTTGACCAGGGACGCCGGCATGTACCGGTTCCGGCTCACGGCCGCCAACGGCGCGACCTTGGCCGTCAGCCGGGAGTACATGTCCAAGGCGAGCGCCCTCCACGGCATCGAGTCGGTGCGCCGCCACGCCCCCGACGCGCGCCTGGTCGACCTGACCCGGCCGGAGACTTGCGGCGAGTCCTCGCCGGCGGTGCCCGGTGCCTGACGATCCGATCGCACTGTCCAAGGTGGATCGTGACGAGGCCGCGTGCCAGCCCCCGTTTCCGGTCGGCAAGTGCCGCAGCTGCCCCGCCGCCGTGATCTGGACCATCAGCGAGGCCG
>DASSUA010000576.1:0-11023 GCA_035707525.1 Pseudonocardiaceae bacterium | reverse complement strand
CCTCCGGCGCCGGCACGACGCCACCCTCGCCGAGGATCGGCTCCAGGAACACCGCCGCCGTGTCGCCGTCCACGGCCTCGGTCAGGGCGGCCTCGTCGCCGAACGGCACGTGGATCACACCCGGCGGCATCGGTTCGAACGGGGTGCGCTTGGCCGGCTGGCCGGTGAGCGCGAGGGCACCCATCGTCCGGCCGTGGAAGGCGCCCTCGGCGGCGACGATGTTCGGCCGGCCGGTCCGCCTGGCGATCTTGAACGCGGTCTCGTTCGCCTCGGCGCCCGAGTTGGTGAACATCACCCGGGCGGTGCCGGCGCCGACCAGGCCGGCGAGCTGTTCGGCGAGCTCGAGTGCGGGTTCGTTGGCGTACAGGTTGGAGACGTGACCGAGCCGGTTGACCTGCCCGGTGACCGCCTCGATCACCGCGGGGTGCCGGTGACCGAGGGCGTTGACGGCGATGCCGCCGACGAGGTCGAGCAGCCGGTTGCCGTCGGCGTCCCATACGTGGGCGCCCTCGCCGCGGACGAGGGTCAGCGGTGGCACCCCGTAGTTGGCCATGATCGCGGCCTGCCAGCGTTGTCTGCCGGTCTCGTTACTCATCCGGGTTACCCATCACCATGGTTCCGACTCCCGATTCGGTGAAGACCTCCAGCAGCACCGAGTGCGCCAGCCGGCCGTCGATCACGTGCGCACGCCCGACACCGCCGCGAACCGCCCGCAGGCAGGCCTCCATCTTGGGCACCATGCCCTCGGCGAGCCTGGGCAGCAGCGCCTCCAGCTCGGGCGCGGTGATCTCGGTCAGCAGCGACCCGCGGTCCGGCCAGTCCACGTAGACGCCCTCGACGTCGGTGAGCACCACGAGCTTGTCGGCGCGCAGCGCAACGGCGAGCGCGGCCGCCGCGGTGTCGGCGTTGACGTTGTGCACGACCCCGTTGACGTCGGGCGCGACCGTGGAGACGACCGGGATCCGGCCGGCCCGGATGATGTCGAGCACGGCATCGGGGTTGACGTGGACGACGTCGCCGACGAGCCCGATGTCGACCGGCTGGCCGTCCACGGTGGCGGTTCGCCTGGCGGCGGTGAACAGGTGGGCGTCCTCGCCGCTGATCCCGACCGCGTACGGGCCGTTGGCGTTGATCAGGCCGACGAGCTCGCGGCCGACCTGGCCGACGAGCACCATGCGCACCACGTCCATCGTCTCCGGGGTCGTGACCCGCAGCCCGCCGCGGAACTCGCCGTTGATGCCAAGCCTGGTGAGCATCGAGGTGATCTGCGGGCCGCCGCCGTGCACGACGACCGGGCGGATGCCGGCGAGCCGCAGGAACACCATGTCCTGGGCGAACGCACGTTTGAGCCGGTCGTCGACCATGGCGTTGCCGCCGTACTTGATCACGACCGTGCTGCCGTGGAAGCGCTGCAGCCACGGCAGGGCCTCGATCAGCACCGCCGCCTTTTCCGCCGCCACCCGGGTGTCGGTCGTGGTCATGACGAGTACGCGCTGTTCTCGTCGACGTAGCCGTGGGACAGGTCGGTGGTCAGGACGCTGGCCGTCGCCCGGCCCTGGTTGAGCCCGACGCGGACGTCGATGTCCGCGCCGGACAGGTCGCAGGTGGACCGGTCGGCGGCCGCGTACCCGTTGCGGCACAGCGTGACCGAGTTGATCGTGACCTCGAGCAGGTCCGGGTCGATTCGGGCGTCGGCCATGCCGGCGGCCGCGACGATCCGGCCCCAGTTCGGGTCCGAGCCGAACAGCGCGGTCTTGACCAGGCTGTCCCTGGCGACGGCGCGGGCGACCGCGAGCGCGTCCGCCTCGCCGGCGGCGGTGTCGACGGTCACCGTGATCCTTTTTGTGACGCCCTCGGCGTCGGCCTGGAGCTGGCGGGCGAGGTCCCGGCAGACCAGCTCGACGGCCCGCAGGAACGCCTCGTCTTCTGGCGGCCGTGCTACGGCCGCGGAGTCCAGCAGCAGCACCGTGTCGTTGGTCGAGCAGCTGCCGTCGACGTCGAGCCGGTCGAACGTGCGGGCTGTCGCGGCGCGCAGCGCCCGGTCCAGTGCGGAGCGACCGACGCCGGCGTCGGTGCTGATCACCGCGAGCATCGTGGCCAGGCTCGGCGCGAGCATGCCGGCGCCCTTGGCGAACCCGCCGACGGTCCAGCCGTCGGGATGGGTGAACGCCGCCTGCTTGGGCACCGTGTCGGTCGTCATGACCGCCGTCGCGGCATCCAGGCCGGCTCGGCAGGTGCCCGCCAGCGCGATGACGGCGGCGTCGACGCCGGACAGCAGCTCCGGCATCGGAAGCCGCTCGCCGATCAGCCCCGTCGAGCACACCGCAATCTCGCCTGGGCCGAGGTCGAGCGCCTTCGCCGCGTGCTCGGCGGTCGCGTGGGTGTCCTGGAAACCGGCCGGTCCGGTGCAGGCGTTGGCGCCACCGGAGTTCAGCACGACCGCGCGGAGCCGCCCCGCGGCCAGCACCTGGCGCGTCCACAGCACGGGTGCGGCCTTGACCTTGTTGCGGGTGAACACCCCGGCGGCCGCGTCGCCCGGTCCGTCGTTGACCACGAGCGCCACGTCGAGCCCGCCGCTGGCCTTGATCCCGGCGGCGACCCCCGCCGCCCGGAAGCCCGCCGGAGCCGTCACGCCCTGCCCGGTCACGGCGCCACTCCGACGATCGGCAGGCCCGTGGTCTCCGGCAGGCCTAGCGCCAGGTTCATGCACTGCACCGCGGCGCCCGCGGTGCCCTTGGTCAGGTTGTCGACCGCGGCGATGGCGACCAGCTGGCCCGCGTCCTCGTCGACGGTCACCTGCAGATGCACGCAGTTGGAGCCGAGCACGTCCTTGGTGTCCGGCCAGGCGCCGCTCGGCAGCACGTGCACGAACGGTTCGTCGTGATAGGCATCCAGGTAGACCTTCGAAGCCTCTCCGTTGACCGGCTGGTTGACCGGCTGGTTGACCGGCTGGTTGAGCGGCTGGTTGAGCGGTGCCGTGCAGACGGCCAGGATGCCGCGCGGCATCGGGGCCAGCACCGGCGTGAACGAGACGGCGACGGCGGTGCCGGCCGCGGCCGTCAGGTTCTGAGCGATCTCCGGGGTGTGCCGGTGCGTGCCACCGACCCCGTACGCGCTCGCCGAGCCCATCACCTCGGCACCGAGCAGGTGCGGCTTGAGCGAGCGCCCAGCCCCGGACGTCCCGGAGAACGCGACGACGTTGACGCTCGGCCCGACTATGCCGTTGGCAAGCGCCGGCGCCATCGCCAGCGAGGCCGCCGTCGGGTAGCAGCCGGGCACCGCGATCCGCCGGGCGCCGCGCAGCTTGTCCCGCGCCCCCGGCAGCTCCGGCAGCCCATACGGCCAGGTGCCGGCGTGAGCGGTGCCATACCACCGCTGCCAGGCGCCCTCATCGGCCAGCCTGAAGTCGGCCCCACAGTCGATCACCACCTGGTCATTTGGGAGGCGGGACGCCAACTCGGCCGAGTGTCCGTGCGGCAACGCCAGGAACACCACGTCATGGCCGGCCAGCACCTCGGGCGTCGTCGCCTCCAGCGTCCTGCCCGCCAGCGGCACCAGCTGCTGGTGGTGCGTCGCAACGCTCGTGCCGGCGCTGTCCCCCGCGGTCAACGCCCCGAGCTCCACCTGCGGATGCCCCAGCAGCAGCCGCAACAGCTCGCCGCCGGCGTACCCGCTAGCCCCAGCCACACCCACCTTGACCCGCACGCCGCATGACTATACCCCCCACCGCAAACCTATGCCCCCGCCAGCGTGTAGCCCACCCCGTTGCGCGTGTCGTCCGTTTCGGTACGCATGTTGCACGTTTCGGTACGGTGCATGCGCCCTTCCTAGGGTGTAGTTCCGTGGTAGATCACGAGTTGGTGGCCGCGGCGCGCCGTGGCCTCGCCGAGTTGGCCGATCCGGTCAAGGCGCCGCAGATGCAGCGCTACATGCGCTCCGCCATGCCGTATCGCGGTGTGCAGGCGCCGGCGTGGCGGCCGCTGGCCAGGCGGCTGGCTCGTGACCATCCTCTAGCCGACGTCGCCGCGCTGGCTGCCACGGTGGGTGAGCTGTGGCACGGCGCGCGGTTCCGCGAGGAGCGGTACGTGGCGCTGGAACTGACCTCGGGCCGCCGCTGGCAGAGGCTGGACCTGCTGCCGCTGTACGAGGAGCTGATCGTCGACGGCGCCTGGTGGGACTACGTGGACCTCCTGGCCATCCACCGTGTGGGGCCGCTGCTGCGCCTTTTCCCGGCCGCGGTGACGCCCGTCGTACGAGGCTGGGCAACCGACGACAGCCTCTGGTTGAGGCGGTCGGCGGTCATCTGCCAGGTCGGCTCGAAGGCGGCCACCTATACGAGGTTGTTGGCGTACTGCGTCGAGCGAAACGTCGGCGACCGGGACTTCTTCCTGCGCAAGGGAATCGGCTGGGCGCTTCGCGAGTTCAGCCGGACCGACCCGGGGTGGGTGGTGGCGTTCGTCGAGTCGCATCCCGAACTGTCCCCGCTGTCCAGGCGCGAGGCGACGAGACGTCTACCGGTTGGCTGATGCACCTGCGCCCGGGCGTACCGAAACGTGCAACATGCGTACCGAAACGGACGACACGCGCTATGGGGTTGGGTTAGGTGCGGAGGGTGGCGGCGTGGCGGGTGGCGGCGGCCTTGACGGCGGCGTCGCGGGCGGCGGTGGCCTCCTCGACGGTGAGGGTGCGGTCCGGGGCCCGGAAGCGCAGGGCGAAGGCGACGGAGCGCTTGCCGGCGCCGATCTGCTCGCCCGTGTAGACGTCGAACAGGCGGATGTCCTCTAGGAGAGGGCCGGCGCCCCGCCGCAGGGTTTCGGTGAGCTCGGCGACGGGCACGATGGAGTCCACGACCAGGGCGATGTCCTGCAGCACCGGTGGGAATGGCGAGATGGCCGGGGCCGGGTGCCGTTCGAGGAGCGGGATGGCGTCCAGGTCGATCTCCATGGCACACGTGCGCCGCGGCAGGCCGAGGGCCTCGACCACCTTGGGGTGCAGCTCGCCGGCATGCCCGACGGGCCAGTCGCCGACGCGAAGCTCGGCGCACCGGCCGGGATGCCACGGGGCGAGGTCGCTCGCCACGACTCGCAGCCGCGCGCCGGCGGCGTCGGCCACCACATGGGCGGCGGCAACGGCATCGGCCCACGACACCTCGCGGCCAGGCCCCCACCAGCCGGGCAGCTCCCAGGCGCCGCACAGCACGACGCCGACGTGCACCGGCTGCGCCGGTAGGGCCGCGTTGAGGGTCGCGACCTGGGCGTCCTCCGGACGGGCTGCCACGCCGACCGGCGGCATCGGGACGGGCTGGGCGTGCGGCAGCACCACCTGGCCGATGCCGTACAGGGCCAGGTCCCGCTGACCGCGCGAAACATTGCGGGTCAACGCCTCGATCAGGCCGGGCAGCAGCGTGGTGGCGAGCTCGGCACGCTCGGCGTCGAGCGGGTTGAGCAGAGTCAGCGTCCGGCGGCGCACGTCGTCGGGACCAAGGCCGAGCGCCGACCACGTCGCCGAGCTGGTGAACGGGCTGGGCAGCACCTCGGTGTAGCCGGCGGAGGCGAGCGCGACCGACACGGCGCGGCGGCGGCGCTGGCCCGGGGTGAGGCCGTGGCCGGCCGGTGCGGCGGGCAGCTCCGAGGGGATCGTGTCGTAGCCCTCCAGGCGCAGCACCTCCTCGACCAGGTCGGCCGGCTGGCGCAGGTCGGGCCGCCAGGTCGGGGGCGTCGCCGCCACCATGGCGTGGCCGTCGTCGGCGGTCACGACCTCGACCCGGCAGCCGATCTGGCCGAGCCGCCGGGCGCTGACGCCGCGCTCGTAGCGCACGCCGGCGATCCGGTCGGGCAGGTCGAGCGGCATCGTGACGGTTTCCGGCAGCACCGGCACGCCGACGTCGGTGCGCCCGTCGTGCACGGTGCCACCGGCGTAGCGGGTGAGCAGCTGGGCGGCGAACTCGACGGCGGCCGGCGGCAGCGCCGGGTCCACCTCGCGTTCGAACCGCTTGGCGGCCTCGCTCGGCAGCTTGTGCCGGCGCGCCGAGCGGGCGACGGTCGCCGGCTCCCAGTTCGCCGCCTCCAGCAGGACATCGGTGGTCTCGCCGGAGACCTCGGTCGACGCGCCGCCCATCACGGCGGCCAGCGAGACCGGGCCGGAGTCGTCGCAGATCACCAGATCGTCGGGGTCGATGATGCGCTCGACCCCATCAAGGGTGATCAGCTTGTCGCCGTCGGTGCCACGCCGGACGACGAGGCCACCGGAGAGCCGCTCGGCGTTGAACGCGTGCAGGGGCTGACCGAGCTCGAGCATGACGTAGTTGGTGACGTCGACCGGCAGCGAGATCGGCCGCATGCCGGCCAGCAGCAGCCGCCGCTGCAGCCACCACGGCGAGGCGGTGCCCGGGCGGATGCCGCTCACCCGCCTGGTGACGAACCGCCGGCAGCCCTGCCGGTCCTCGATGTGCACCGGCCAGGCCTGGCCGGACGCTTCCGGGACCTCCATCGACCCTGGATCGCCGTACGGCGCGTCGAACGCGCACGCCAGCTCGCGGGCCAGCCCACGCACCGAGAAGCAGTAGCCACGGTCGGGCGTGATAGCCAGCTCGATCACGGTGTCGGTCAGGCCGAGCAGCTCGATCGCGTCGTCGCCATGGGTGGCGGTGCCGGCCGGCAGCACCAGGATCCCGGTGTGGTCGTGCCCGATGCCCAGCTCACGCAGCGAGCAGATCATCCCGTCGCTGACGTGGCCGTACGACTGGCGGGCGGAGATCGCGAAGTCCCCCGGCAGCACGCTGCCCGGCAGCGCGACGACGACCAGGTCGCCCTCGACGAAGTTGGTGGCCCCGCAGATGACCCCGCGCGGCTCGTCCTCGCCGACGTCCACCTTGCAGTAGCGGATCGGCTTGTTGAACCCGGTCAGCTCCTCGATCTGGAGCACGAGCCCCACCACCAGCGGGCCGGTCACCGGACCCAGCCGGCGGACGTCCTCGACCTCGAGGCCGACCCGGATGAACGCCTCGGCGATCCGATCGGGCGTGGTGCCCTCGGGCAGCGCGACGTGCTCGGTGAGCCAGCCGACTGGTACGCGCACGGCTCCTGCCTTCCTACCTAGACCGTGATACCGAAGGCCGAGATCCCGAACGCCGAGATCCCGAACGCCGAGGTGAAGCGGACGTCCCCCTCGACCATGTCACGCATGTCGGCGATTCCGTTGCGAACCATCAGCGTGCGCTCGATCCCCATGCCGAACGCGAAGCCGGTGTAGCGGTCGGTGTCGATGCCGCACGCCCGCAGGACGTTGGGGTTCACCATGCCGCAGCCGCCCCACTCGACCCAGTCGGCCCCGCCCTTCTTCTCGGTGAACCACACGTCCACCTCGGCCGAGGGTTCGGTGAACGGGAAGAACGACGGCCGGAACCGGGTGCGCGACTCGGGGCCGAACACCGCCCTGGCGAACGCGTCGAGCGTGCCCTTCAGGTGCGCCATGGTGATGCCCTCGTCGACGGCCAGCCCCTCGATCTGGTGGAACACCGGCGTGTGCGTGGCGTCGAGCTCGTCGGTTCGGAACGTGCGGCCCGGGCACACCACGTAGACCGGCAGCTCGCGCGCCAGCAGCGCCCGCACCTGCACCGGGGACGTGTGCGTGCGCAGCACCTGCCCGGAACCGGTCGGCGCGACGTAGAACGTGTCCTGCATGGTGCGAGCCGGGTGGTCCTTGCCGAAGTTGAGCGCGTCGAAGTTGAACCACTCGGCCTCGACCTCTGGCCCCTCGGCCACCTCGTAGCCCATCGCCACGAAGATGTCGGCGACCTGCTCGCACATCACCGAGATCGGGTGCCGTGCGCCGCGCGGGGCACGCCGCCACGGCAGCGTGACGTCGACGGCCTCCTCGCGGAGCACCAGCTCGTCACGCTGCGCCACCAGGACCGCCCGGCGCTCGTCGAACGCCTGCTGCGCCGCCCGCAGCGCCTCGTTGAGCCGCTTGCCCGCGTCGGAGCGTGCCTGCGGCGGCAGCGAGCCGATCTCACGCCGGGCCAGCAGCAGCGGCGACCGGTCACCGAGGTGGGCCGGCCGGACGGCGGCCAGCGCATCGACGTCGCCGGCGCCGGCGAACGCGGCGCGCGCGGCCTCGACGGCCTTGCTCAGCGACCCGTCGGACAGCGCCTCGACCTGCTTCGGGTCGTACTGGTCATTTGTCGCGGACATCGCCAAAATCCTAGGCGATACGCCATCAGCCGCTGACTGACGTCGCCTTCAGCGACGGGCACGGCGTCCGGTGCCGGACGATCGAGGCGGTGGCCCTCGTGTGGCTTCTTCTGGAGGGACGGGCGCGCGCCTGGACCGGCGCAGGACCGGTGCAGGCGGCGGGCGGTGTTGGCGGGATGGGCTGCCGATGGGCGCTGCCGGGCACTGCCAGGGCACTGCCGGGGAGTCGCTCTCGCAGTGCCGGGCCGGCTCGGGTATCGCCGCCGGCACGATGTGATCATTTAGTCAATTCCAGCGCCTCCTGCTGACGCGTCCGGCACATTGCGACAAGTGCTTCGCTACGGGGCGACGGACTCGGCTGCTTGGGTCTGCAGCCGCCCATGATCAGCGAAAGTGTGCGGTTACCATGCACTTTCACGGCCGCACTGCATGGTGAGCTCACACTTTCGGCGATCATGGCCGCTCGATGCCGATCACCGGACCCGCCGGACCCGACGTCATCCCGCCGGTGACTGTCAGTACCCACGCCAGCACTGGCGGCTCCATCGCGATGCTCACGACGGCCCGAAAGGGACGTCGAGGACCGGACCGATTTGCCGAAGACGTCATGATCGCTGTTTCGGTGCCGCCAACCGCGCTCAGCGCGGCTCACCGCACCCAAACGGCGATCATGAGCCGCCGGCCCTCCATAGGGCCGCACCCGTCGGCGATCGCAGGCCGTAAAGGCAAACGGGCCTGAGGAGCCACCCCAACGACAATCGTGAGAGCACTCGCCACCAGGCAGCGACCCGCAGCCGGGTGTGCCCGGCCAGCCCTCAAGCGATCGACGTCGCGAAGCGCCTGCCGGTCTCGGTGAACAGCACCGGCTCGGTGTAGCGCTCACCCACGCCAGCCGCACCGACTCCAGTTCGGGCCGGCTTGGCCGAGGGCACGGCGCGCCGCGTCGGCGGCGGCAGAGGCGCCGGCGGCATCAACGAGTAATGCGAGGCCTCGCGCCTCAATGGCGTGCAGCCTCGTGGACAGCATGCGGTGTCGGGTCGGTGACGAGCGAGCGGGCGCTTGGCACCAGCGACCGCGTACCTCGGCCGTTACATGTGCACACAGAACGCCCCGATGATCGTCATCAATCGAAACGGCGCGGCGGTCCCGCGACATTTAGTGTCCTCGCTGTGCGGAGGCGCTGCGGTAGAGGCAAACGGCGGCGGCCGTGGCGAGATTGAGGCTTTCGGCGCGGCCGTAGATCGGCACGGCGACAACGTCGTCGGCCTCGGCGAGGACCGACGGCGGTAGGCCGTGGGCCTCGCTGCCGAACAGCCACGCGGTCGGGCGCTCGAGCCCGGTCGCCGTCTCCAGGTCGATGTCGGCCCCGGCGTCGGTGGCCAGCAGCCGCAGCCCGGCCGCGCGCAGGGCGCCGAGCGTCGCCGCCTGGTCGCGCTCGACGGCGATCGGAAGGTGGAACAGGCTGCCGGCCGAGGCCCGCACGCACTTGCCGTTGTGCGGGTCGACGCTGTCGCCGGTGAGCACGACCGCGCCGGCCCCGGCCGCGTCCGCGGCGCGGATCACGGTGCCGGCGTTGCCCGGGTCGGCGACCCCGACGAGCACGGCGACCAGCCGCGGCGCCGGCGCAAGGACGTCCGCGAGCGGCACGGTCACGGTGGCGCACACCGCGAGGATCCCTTGCGGGGTCGTGGTGTCGGACAGCGCCGCGGCGGCCCGCTCGCTGATCGAACTGACCCGGGCACCCCGGCCGACCGCCGCGGCCAGCAGGTCGGGGTGCCGGCTGGCCGCCGCCTCGGTCGCGAACAATTCGAAGACCTCGACTGGACCGGCCGACACCGCCTCGCGGACGGCCTGCGCGCCCTCGACGAGGAACCGGCCGGTTTCGAGGCGTTCGGCCCGACGGTGCAGCTTCCGGGCGGCGACGACCCGTGGCGTCCGCTCGGTGTAGACCACCTCGGAGACCACGGGTCGGCTGATACTGGTTGGGGCGCCGGTCAGGCGGCGTCCCCTTCACGGTCCGTGCCGGCCTGAGGCGCGGTTGCCTTGGCCAGCTCGACCAGGCCGGCGAACGCGGCCGGGTCACTGACCGCGAGCTCGGCGAGGATCTTGCGGTCGACCTCCATGCCGGCGGCCTTGAGGCCTTGGATGAACCGGTTGTAGGTCATGCCGTTCTGCCTGGCGGCGGCGTTGATTCTGGTGATCCACAGCTGCCGGAAGTCGCCCTTGCGCGCCCGCCGGTCCCGGTAGGCGTAGTTGAGCGAGTGGAGCATCTGCTCCTTGGCCTTGCGGTACAGCCTGGAGCGCTGACCGCGGTATCCGCTGGCCAGCTCGAGGGTGGTGCGCCGCTTCTTCTGGGCGTTGACAGCTCGCTTGACGCGTGCCACTTGTTCGTCCTGTCGATCTCGGGGGCGGGTTTGTGCCGCCCTGGGGGTCGGCTACGGGGTCCTGGGCGAATGTCTGGCCGGGTCGTCAGCGGCCAAGCAGCTTGCGCAAGCGCTTGCGGTCGGCTGGAGACGCCTCGGCGACCCCACTCAACCGGCGGGTCAGAGTGCTCGGTTTCTTCTCCAGCTTGTGCCGCTTGCCGCAGCGCTGGTGGGTCAGCTTCCCGGTGCCGGTCACCTTGATCCGCTTCGCGGTGCCGTTGTGGGTCTTGTTCTTCGGCATTGCCGTCCTCTGGCTGTCGTTCGCTCGGCTACTCGGCCGGCTGCTTCTCCTCGGCCGTGACCTCCGCCCGGTCGGCGGCGGTCCGCGCCCTGGGGCGTGGCTTGATGTTCTTGTGCGGCGCCAACACCATGATCATGTTGCGGCCGTCCTGCTTGGGTGAGGCTTCG
>DASSUA010000575.1:0-2178 GCA_035707525.1 Pseudonocardiaceae bacterium | reverse complement strand
GCCAGCTCGAGCTGCCGTTCGGCAAGGCCGCGCAGGCCGTCGCCAAGGTGGAGCAGACCATCGCCTCCGCGGTGCCCGCCGTGGAGGCCGCCGCCCAGTCCGCCGCGCAGACCGTGTCCAAGGCCGCCCCGGCCCTGGCCGAGACCGCGGGCGCGGTGACAAAGCAGGCCGGCACGCTGGCCAGGGTCGCCGGCACCGCAAGCCGGGTGGCCAGGGCAGCCGCGCCCGTCGTGCAGGTGGTGGCGAAGGTCGCCGGGCCGATCGCGGTGGTCGCCAGCGTGGCGGAGGCCGCCACGGCGGAGACGCAGTCGGAGAAGGCGCACGCCGCGGTCAACGTCACGGCCAGCGTGGCGGCCGTGGCCAGCAGCAACCCGGTCACCGGCATCGCCGCCGGCAGCCTGGCCGCGGGCGGCTACGTCGGCGGCAAGGTCGAACCCATCGTCACCGAGGCCACCGGCTCACGCGCCGTCGGCGTGGGCGCCGGGACCCTCGCCGGCGCGGCCACCGGCGCCGCCATCGGCGCCGCGGTCGGAACCATCGTGCCGGGCGTAGGCACCGCCATCGGGGCGGGAGTCGGCGCGGCGGCCGGCGCGATCGGCGGATTCGTCACCTCGTACTGGAACTAAGGAGACGCCATGCCCACCTTGATCATCGTCCGGCTGCGGCCGAGCGAACCCACCACGGGCGCGGCGTTCACCAACGCACTGTCCGGGCTCACGATCAGCGCGTACGACCTGACCTTCGACGACACCGTGGACGGGGTGCTGCTCGGCTCGGCGTCGGGCGTGTTCACCTCGTCCACGGTCGGCGACGACACGGTCGACGTAGAGAACACCGGCATCATCCAGCACTACACCGACGTGGTGTTCCCGTCGGCGCAGCGCTTCCCCGCCGCGGCGGCGACCGCGGTGATCGTGGCGAACCCGCCGGGCGGGCACCACGAGTACCCGGCGAGCGACTCGTTCGACCTGCGTCTGGTGCTGGACCGGGGCGGCCCGATCGCCGACCACCGCATCGACGTCAACGCCGCGGTGGTCAACGTCTCCTCGCCGCTGTCGAACGACCAGAACGACTACCTCGCCATGGCGCCCAGCGCGTACGCCACCATCCCGGCGGCCAACCTGGGCGTCGGCGGGCACCTCGACATGCCGGAGGACGGGACCCCGCCCAACTTCACCGCGCTCGTGCAGGCCGTCGACGCCGTGCTCGCGCTCGACCCCGCCGACGGGCAGACCCTCGCGCAGCGCGACCAGCTCACCGTCGCGCAGGCCAGGCAGATCGCCACCGAGCTGGTGTGGGACCGGATCGTGGCACCGCCGCCGGAGGAGCCGCGGCCGCTCGCCGAGATGTACACCTCGCCGCCGGACAACACGTCGATCGACGCCGACGAGGCCGAGAACGACCGCCGCAAGTTCGAGGCCCTACTGGACGCCTACTACGCGACCCACGATGCCGAGGCGCTGCGGCTCGCCGGGTTCGTGTTCGCGGCGTCCGCCGCGATGGTGTGCGAGCGGCTGTCCGCCGGCGAGAGCGTGCCGGGGCCGCTCGGCACCGTCGACGGCACCAGGGAGGCGCTGCTGACCTTCCCGCTGATCACCGGCGCGTCCGACCAGACCACCCTCACGCACGCCGCGGTGCTGCTCACCGGCTCGCCGGCCGGCAGCGTGCTGAACCCCGCGTTCGTGGTGCCGGCCGCGCACTTCTACGCGCTGGACGCGCAGCTACCGCCGCAGGTGGACGCCGCGCAGCGGTTCGCCATGGCCAGGGCCAGCGCCGAGGAAAAGGCGCTGGTGGCGCTGCAGGCCGCGGTGGAGTCCGGGGTGATCGCGGCCACCGAGTCGCCGGTCGCCGCGGCGGTGCCGGCCACGCCGGTGGGCGTGCCGCAGACGGCGCGGCGGCTGCGGGCCATCGGCCAGGCCGACAACGGCGCGCCGCAGGTGCCCGTGGCCGCGCCGGTGACCACGCTGATCGACGGCTGGCTGGCGTACGCCGGCCAGACCGGCGCGATCGACGCGGACTTCTGGACGCCGACCGTGGCGGTGAACCCCGGCGCCGGCGCGTACCTGAACCTGCTGCTGCACGTGATCACGGACAACTTCGACCCGCTGATCGCCACCATCCAGGCGCCGCCGCTGTCGGTGAGCTCGGTCGCCGACCTGGTGGCGGTCACCGACCAGG
>DASSUA010000574.1:0-7123 GCA_035707525.1 Pseudonocardiaceae bacterium | reverse complement strand
GCACGTGGCCCGCGGGTTCCGGCTGGACACCGGCACCGCCGAGGACGTCGTGCAGAACACCCTGCTCGCGCTCGTGCGGCACGGTGACAGCATCACGGAGCCGCACGCTGCGCTGCGCTGGCTGATCGTGACCGCGCGCCGGGAGGCGATCCGGGCGGCGCAGTCGAAGGACCGCGCCGACGTGGCCGAGGACGCCGGCATGTCGCTGGTCGCTCCGGAGGCCGACGGCCCCGAGCCGCGCGTGCTGGCCGGGGCCGCCCGCGCGGCCCTGTGGCGCAACATCTCCCAGCTGCCCGACCGTTGCCAGCGGATGCTCCGGGTGATCGCGTTCGCCGAGCGCCCGGACTACGCGGCGCTGTCCGAGGCGCTCGGGATGCCCGTCGGCAGCATCGGCCCGACCCGCGGGCGCTGCCTGGCCAAGCTGCGCTCGCTGCTTGCCGCCGACCCGGAATGGGGCTCTCCGTGACCGACGGCCAGGAGCCGACGGACCCCGAGTACCTACCTGACCAGCCGCTCGACGAGAACGATCAGGAACTGCTCGACGAGCTGCGCCGGGTCCTGGATGCGGTCGACCCGGTGCCACCCGGGCTGGTCGAGCGCATCGGCTTCACGCTGACGCTCGCGCACCTGGAAATGGAACTGGCGAAGATCGTCAGCGACTCGCTCGAGCCCGCCGGTGCGCGTGGCGAGGAGCGTTCCCGCACCGTGACGTTCACCGCCGACAGTCTCGCCGTGATGGTCACGATCACGCCGATGGGCGGTGGCCGGCACCGGTTCGACGGCTGGCTCGCGCCGGGCGGCCGGATGCACGTCGAGCTGCGGCTGCAGCAAGGTACGACCGGCACGCACGCCGACGACGACGGCCGGTTCGAGTTCAACCGGGTGCCGGCCGGCCTGGCCCAGTTCGTCTTCCATCCGACCGAGGGCGGTGAGGCGCGCCTGCTGACCCCGGTGGTGACCCCTGCCATCGAAGTCTGACGCGCTGACGACGGCCTCCGCCCTGCACCGGCGCGCCGTCTCGGCCGGCACCGCCGGCCGGCCGGCCCACGCGGTCACCCTGCTGCGCCGCGCGCTGGCCACGCTCGACTCGGCACCGGCGCACCCGCTGCGTGAGCTGGGGGCACTGCGTGAGCTGGAGGCGCTGCGTGAGCTGGAGGCGCTGCGTGAGGCACTGCGGGTCCGCCTGCTCATCAGCCTGGCGCACGGCGAGGCCGAGGTGGGCCGGGCCCAGGACGGTCTCGACCGGCTGGCCGAGGCGAGCGCCGCGGCGCACCGGCTGGGCGACCTCGAACTGCAGGGCCTCGCGCACGGCCAGCACGGCCTCATCCTGATCAGGAACGGCCGGCTCACCGAGGCCGCCGAGCAGCTCAGCGTCGCGGTCATCCTGCTGGTCGACAACCCGGGCGAGCTGTGCCGGGTCCTGCTCAACCGCAGCACACTGCATCTCAACACGGCCGCGTTGCGCCAGGCCGAGCTGGACGCCACCAGGTGCGCCGAGATCGCCCGTGAGCACGACCTGCCGGTGCGGTACGCCAAGGCCCTGGACAACCTCGGGTACCTCGAGCTGCTGCGCGGTGACCTGCCGGCCGCGCTGCGGCTGCTCGACGACGCCCACCGCCGGCTCGTCCGGCTGGCACCGGCACACTCGGCGGTCGTCGCCGTGGATCGGGCCCGGGCGCTGCGCAGCGCCGGCCTGGCCCGGGAGGCGGAGGTCGAGCTCGCCGCCGCGATCGGCCTGCTGCGCCGGCACCGGCTCAACCAGGACCTTGCCGAGGCCGAGCTGGTCCGGGCCGAGGTCGCGCTCCTTGACGAGCGGCCGGCCGACGCGCAGGTCTGGGCCAGGCGGGCGCACCAGCGGTTCCGCCGCCGCGGCAACGAGACCTGGGCGGGCCTGGCCGAGCTGCTCATGGCGCAGGCGTGGCTGGCCACCGGCCAGCGGCTGGGCAAGGCGGCCCAGACCGCCACCCGGCTCGCCGGCGAGCTTCGGGCCAGCGGTCTGGACGAGGACGCCAGGGCGGCCGAACTGGTCGCCGCCCAGGCTCAGCTGGCCCGAGGGTGCCCGCGGGCGGCCGCGACGGTCGCCGGCGCGGTGCGGCTGCGGGCCGGCGACCGGATCGGCACGAGGCTGATGTCCCGGCTCGTCCGCGCCGAGCTGGCCGGCGCCCGTGGCGACCTCCGGCGCCGCCAGGCGGAGCTGCGCGACGGGCTGCGCGACCTGCACCGCTACCAGGCCCGGTTCGGCAGTCTCGACCTGCGGGTGGCAAGCGCGCTGCACGCCCGCCGGCTGGCGGCGCTTGGCCTGGCCGGCGCGCTCGCCGACGGCCGGGCGCCCGTCGTGTTCGCCTGGGTGGAGCGCACCCGCGCCCTGGTGTCGCGGCTGCCGCCCGTGCAACCGCCGCCCGACGCCCGCGCCGCCGAGCTGCTCGCCGAGCTGCGCGGGGTCCGCAAGGCGCTGCGCGAGGCCGAACTCGCCGGGCGGCGCGATCAGTCGCTGCGCCGCCGGCGCCTGGAGTTGGAGCACCTCGTGCGCCAACGCGCGTGGTACGCGGCCGGCGGCACCGGCCTCAAACTTGGCCGGCCGGTGCCGCTCGGGCAGGTGGCGGCGGCGGTCGGCGACGGCTGCCTGGTGTCGTTCCTGACCGTCCGCGGGCAGCTGCATGCCCTGGTGTGCGGCCGGCGCGGAGCCCGGCTGTTCGCCCTCGGCGAGGTCAGCCAGGCGACCGGCACGCTGCGGCGGGTTCGCGCAGACCTTGGGGCCGCCGCGATGTCCAAGGCCCCGGCCGCGCTGCGCGCCGTCGTCGGCCGGTCACTGCGGGCCGGGCTGCGGCGGCTCGACGACTCGCTTTGGCGGCCGCTGTCCGGCTGGGCGGGCGAGGGGCCCGTCGTGATCGTCCCGACGTCGTCGCTGTCGGCGGTGCCGTGGACGTGCCTACCGGGCCTGCGGGGCAGGCCGATCTCGGTCGCGCCGTCGGCGACCTGGTGGCTCGCCGCGCGCGACCGGCACCGCGGCCGGGTGCCCCGGCACGCGGTCTTCGCCGCCGGTCCCGGCGTCGCCCGCGGGGAGGCGGAGGTGCGGCAGGCGGCGGCGGTGTGGTCGTCGGCGACCGTGCTCACCGGTGCCGCCGCGACGGCCGCCACGGTGCTCGCCGAGGCGGGCACGGCCGGGATGCTGCATGTGGCCGCGCACGGCGTGCACGAGCCGGAGAGCCCGCTGTTTTCGTGCATCCAGCTCGCCGACGGCCCGCTGTTCGGCTACGACCTGTCGCGGGCGGCCTCGCTGCCACCACACGTCGTGCTGTCGGCGTGCGAGCTCGGGCTCGGCGAGGTGCGGGCCGGTGACGAGGCGCTCGGCATGACCACCGCCCTGCTGCACGGCGGCGCCGTCAGCGTCGTCGCCGGGGTCGGCCGGGTGCAGGACGACGCCGCGTGCGAGGTCATGATCAGGCACCACAAGGCGCTGCACGACGGGGCCAGCCCCGCCTACGCGCTCGCCGACGCCGTGTCGGTCGCGGAGTTCGCCTCCTCCACCGAGTCCTCCACTGAGTCCTCCACGATGGCGCCTTTCGTCTGCTTCGGTGCTGCGTGGTGACGGGTCAGCCAGCTCGCGGCGGCCGTCAGCAGCAGAGCCACCAGGAATGAGCTGACCAGCCCTACGAACAGGTCACCCGCGATCCAGCCGCCCACGAACCCGAGCATCGCCGCCCGCACCGAGAACGCCGCCGAACCCACCGTCGAGATCAGCAGGAACTGCCGCAGCGGCATCCGGAACGTCCCGCACACCATCGGCACCACGAACCCGCCGCTCGGCACCACCCGCAGCCCGACCAGCTTGATCCCGGCCCCTTCGGCGAGTCGCGCCTGCGTCCAGCTGATCGCGTCGCTGAGCTTGGCTCGTCGTTGCATCCGGCGCAGCATCGGCGGGCCCACCGCCCAGCCGGCCCGGTACGTCACCAGGTCGCACACCACGCTGCCGACCACGGCGACCCCGAGCACCGCGGCCAGCGACACCTCACCGGCGGCCGCCAACGCCCCGCCACTGATCAACGCCGGCTCGGCCGGTGCGAACGGCAGCACCGTACCGAGGAAGACGCCGAGCAGTGCGAGCTCGGTGAGCAGCGCGGGTTCCACGCCCATGCCAACGAGCATGAACCACCTGGGCGTTCCGAGGTAGTGAATCCTCAGTTGGTTGTCAGGATCGAGATCATTCGAGCACGCTCAGAGGGATGTCCGGCACCGTGACCGAGTCCAGGTCGAAGCTGCCGAACGTGTGGGCGAAGCGCAGCGTCGCCGTGGTGGCGCCGGGCGCCGGCCTGCCGTTGAACACGATCGTGCCGACGCTGCGCTCACCGCCGGGCGGCACGGCCTCCTGCCAGTCGCTGCCCCAGAAAAGCGTGCCCATCGTGGAGCCGCCGGCATTGAGCGTGCAGTTTCCGAACAGCGGCAGCGTGATCGTGTCGTGGCCGCTCCGGTTGACGACGGTCAGGTCGACCTTCGTCAGGTGCCTGGTGACCTCGACGGCGTCGATCGTGATGGTCAGCGGCTCGACCTCGACCGTGTACGGACCGGCCAGCACGTCGGCGCCGGACTCGGTCCCGGTCAACCACGCCGTGGCGTACCACCCGCCGTAGGCCACCCCGCCGGTGAGGACGGCGATCAGCAGGATCACCAGCAGCACGGCGGCCGCCGACGCCGGGCGGCGGGCGGGCCGCGACCTCGGCGGCGGCCACGGGGGGTACTGCCCATATGGCGGAGCGGCTGGCCGGTACCCGTCGATCGGGTCGCGTTTGGTGTGCGCGAACAGCGCGAGCAGCGCCGACATCAGCGTCAGGAACACGACCGCGATCCAGGGGAAGACCCCGGCTCCCTCGGCCGTGGCGAAGTTGACCGCGACGGCGAGCGCGGTGCTCAGCCCACACGTCAGCAGCGAGACCAGGATCGCCCTGGTCAGGTTCCGTGCCGGGACGCTCACATCCCGGCACCGAACCAGCCCGGCGTCACCGCCGTGTCACTGTTTTTCCAACGGTCAGCGCGAGGCGCGGTTGACCGCCGAAACCACCGCCTTGAGCGACGCGGCGACGATCGAACCGTCCACCCCGACGCCCCACAGGACCTGGTCGCCGACGGCGCATTCGAGATAGGCCGCCGCCCGCGCGTCGTCCCCGGCGCTGAGGGCGTGCTCGGTGTAGTCGAGCACCCGCACGTCGAGGCCGATGCTGGCCAGGCCGTCCACGAACGCGGCGATCGGCCCGTTGCCGGTGCCGGTGATCTCGTGGTCGGCGTCCTCGACCCGGACCGTTGCGGTGATCTCGTCGTGGCCCTCGCCGTCGTCGGCGACCCGGTGCCGCCGTAGCGCCAGCGGTGCCACCGGGTCCAGGTACTCGGTTGCGAAGATGTCCCACATCTCCTTTGGCGAGATCTCGCCGCCCTGCACGTCGGTGACATCCTGGATCACCCTGGAGAACTCGATCTGCAGCCGGCGCGGCAGGTCGAGGTGGTGCTCGGTCTTCATCACATAGGCCACGCCGCCCTTGCCGGACTGGGAGTTGACCCTGATCACGGCCTCGTACGTGCGGCCGACGTCCTTCGGGTCGATCGGCAGGTACGGCACCTCCCAGCCGTACTCGTCGACCGGCGTGCCGGCCGCGGCCGCCTCCACCTCGAGCGCCTCGAGGCCCTTCTTGATCGCGTCCTGGTGGCTGCCCGAGAACGCGGTGAACACCAGGTCGCCGCCGTAGGGGTGGCGCTCGGGCACCGGGAGCTGGTTGCAGTACTCGACCGTGCGGCGGATCTCGTCGATGTCGGCCAGGTCCAGCTGCGGGTCGACGCCCTGGCTGAACAGGTTCATCGCGAGCGTCACCAGGCACACGTTCCCGGTGCGCTCGCCGTTGCCGAACAGGCAGCCCTCGATCCGGTCGGCCCCGGCCTGGTAGCCCAGCTCGGAGGCGGCGACGGCGGTGCCGCGGTCGTTGTGCGGGTGCAGCGACAGCACGATCGCGTCGCGGCGCTCCAGGTTGCGGTGCATCCACTCGATCGAGTCGGCGTAGACGTTCGGGGTGGCCATCTCGACGGTTGCCGGCAGGTTCACGATCACCGGCTGTTCGCGGGTGGGTCGCCAGATCTCGGTGACCGCGTTGCACACCTCGACCGCGTAGGCCAGCTCGGTGCCGGTGTACGACTCGGGCGAGTACTCCCACGAGAAGTCGGTGCTCGGGTACTTCTCGGCGAACTGCAGCACGAGCTCGGCGGCATCGGTGGCGATCTTGGTGATCCGCGGCCGGTCGGTCCGGAACACCACCCGGCGCTGCAGCACCGAAGTCGAGTTGTAGATGTGCACGATTGCCCGGTCGGCGCCCTCGCAAGCCTCGAACGTGCGCTCGATCAGCTCGGGCCGGCACTGCGAGAGCACCTGGATCGTGACGTCGTCCGGGATCACGTCCTCGACGATGATCTCGCGGACGAAGTCGAAGTCGGTCTGGCTCGCCGCCGGGAAGCCGACCTCGATGTGCTTGAACCCCATCCGCACCAGCAGGTCGAACATGCGGCGCTTGCGGGCCGGCGACATCGGGTCGATGAGCGCCTGGTTGCCGTCCCTGAGGTCCACGGCACACCACAGCGGGGCCCGGGTGATCCTGGTGTCCGGCCACGTCCGGTCGGGGAGCCTGATCGGCTCGACCACATCCTGGAACGGGCGGTAGCGGTGGTAACGCATCGAGCTGGGGCGCTGCGGGTTCCACGCCGGCTGCTCGGCCTTACTGGTCGCGAATGCGACTGACTGCGCGGTCATGTTCGCTGCTGCTTCCTTGCCGGCCCGACGCCGGCATCGGGGACATACGACCGGCGCACCTCGGCCCCGCGACGGGGAGCCGGCCTGGTCAGACCCCGTCGCGGCAGCAAAGCAGCAGGCTCAGCGCCACGCGCCCGAGCCTAAACCGCCCCCCACCCCCAACGAAAAACCCCTCCCACCATCCGGACCCACCCCGGCGTGTCGTCCCCCCGCAACGCGTGTCGTCCGTTCGAGTACGCGAGTTGCACGATTCGGTACGCGAGTTGCACGCTTCAGTACGCGAGTTACACGCTCCGCCACGACGAAGGCGCCGTCAGTGGCGGCCCACGAGAGCTCGCT
>DASSUA010000573.1:0-11009 GCA_035707525.1 Pseudonocardiaceae bacterium | reverse complement strand
GAGCCGGCGGCCGATGTCCTGGTTGGTGTGCCCGAGCGCGGCCAGCGTGGCGACCCGGCGCTCCGCCTCGCTCAGTGCCACCGTCGCCGGCTTCTTCGTGACCGGAGGCGGATCGGCCGGGCCGGCGCGCGGCTTGCCATCGAGGTTGGGATCGGCGTTGAGGGTGGCGTTGGGGTCGGCGTTCGGGTTGCGGTCCCGGGTTCGCGCCGGCGGGCCGCACCCGTCGCGCAGCTTCGCCTCCCGCTCGGCCTGCAGCGCGGTCGTCCGCGACTTCGCCGCGTCGCCGATCCGCTTGTGCGCCGCGCTCAGGTCGCCGAGGGCGGCCACCAGCTCGGCCCGGTCCGCACCCGCCTGCAGCAGCGCGGTCGCCTCCCGCAGCAGCGCCACCTGGCGGCGCGGCTCGGTGGTCGTCGCGGCCAGCGCCCGCAGCGCCCGGGCGCGCGCCAGCGAGCCGAGCACCGCCGCCGGCCGGTCGAGCTGTTCGTTGAGCACCCTCAACGCCGGCTGCTGCCACTCCAGCCGCAGGTACCCGCTGGCGAGATCGGCGGCCCAGAAGTTCAGCGCCGGGATGTCGAAGCCGCGATCGCGGGCCAGACCCTCGCACGCCTCCAGGTCACGCACGGCGGCGAGCGGCCGTCCCGTCGCCAGGTGGTGCCGGCCGCGGGCCTGCAGGTAGCGCAGCCCGAACACGGTGTTCGCCATGCCGTCCGGCACGACCTGCTCCAGCGTGTCGGCCGCCGCCTCGTGGTCGCCGAGCCCCGTCAGTGCGAGCAGCCTCGTCGCCAGCGGGTAGCCGATCAGCACGCCCCAGCCGCCCGCGGGCAGCAGGCCGAGCGCGGCCCGCACCCGGCGTTCGGCCTCGGCGTACTCGCCCCGGCGCAGCGCGATGTCCCCGCGGACGCAGCCGAGCAGCGCCCGCCACAATGTCGTGCCGCGCCGGGTCGCCTCGGCAATGAGCTCGTCGCACACCGCGGCCGCCCGCTCGGTCTGGTCCGCGTGGCACAGCATCATCAGGGCGACGGTGACCACCTCGGGCGCCACCTCGCCGAGCCGCCGCTGCAGCACGTGGTCGGCGCCGCGTAGCACGCCCTCGCCGTAGCCCTTGACGAACACCTCGCCGAGCGAGGCGAGGGCGCGCAGCCACGAGTCGCGCGCTGCGGCCGAGCGGCCGACCACCTCGGCCTGGCCCGGCAGCTCGTAACCGATCTCCTTGGTGCCGTAGATCCACTGGTAGGCCAGGGACAGTTCGGCGACCGCGACGCCGGGGGTCTGGGCGGACTCGGTCAACGCCCGCAGCGCCTTGGCCGCGACGGCTCCATCCCCGCGCCAGAGCAGCTGCCTGATCACCGCCGCCGCGTCGCGGACCGGCAGCGCACCCTCGGCGAGCGCCGGCTGCAGCACCGGCAGGTGGCGAGCCGCGACCGAGGGGTTGACCTGCCATTCGACCCTGGCCAGGGCCGCCCTGACGGCCAGCGCCTCCGGCTCCTCGACGGGGCCGCGCATCGCGAGCTCGAGGGCTCGGGTCGCGATGCCCGGCTCGGCGGATGCCGTCGCATGTTCGGCGGCGGCGCGCAGCACCGGCAGTGCCCAGCGCGGCGGGGTGAGGTCGGCGGCGACCAGGTGCCGCGCCACCGCCGTCGCCGGCGCACCGCTGCCGCACAGCAGCTCCGCCGCCCTCGCGTGCAGTCGGGCCAGGCGCGCCGGGTCGAGGCCGGCCAGGATGGCGGCCCGTACCCCGGGCTCGTGGACGCAGTCCGGGCCCAGCAGTCCCGCCGCGGTCAGCTCCGCCAGCCGCGCCCGCACAAGATCGGCCGTGACGTCGAGCAGCCGCCCGATCATGGCCGGCTCCGCGTCCTTGCCGAGCAGCAGCAGCCCGACGACGGTCTCCAGCAGCGCGGCATCGCCGCGGCTGAGGCAGCCGAGCGCGGCCATGCCGAAGGCGGTGCCCGGCGGGGCGTCCTCGTTGCCGCCGCGCACCTGCCCGAGCCAGTGCTCGTCCTGCAGCAGCGCCCCGGCCAGCAGCGGGTTGCCGCCACTGAGCTCGAAACAGCGCCTGGCGGCGGCCGGTGGGGCACCGCGCGCGGCGACCAGCTCGGCGACGTCCCGCCGCGACAGCGGGCGCAGCCGCACGACCTGGTGCGGGCCGCGGGTGATCTCCGACCGGACCTGCGACGGCGCCGGCCCCGGCCGAACGCCCTCGGTCAGCACCATCAGCACCCTGGCCGAGCCGATCCGCCGGCTCAGGTACAGCAGCAGCCGCAGCGACGCCGCGTCGACGTGCTCGAGGTCGTCGACGGCCAGCAGCACCGGCTGCTGCCTGGACAGTTTGAGCACCGCGGCGCACACGTTGTGCAGCAGCGGCGGCTCGTCCGGCCGCTGCGGGTCCTTGTCGTCGCCGGTGCCGGCCTGCCCGGCGTCCATCAGCGCCTCGACGACCCGGGCCGGGACCGGGCCGCCCAGCAGCAGCTGGTTCGCCACTCCGTACGGGATGCCCTGCTCCGAACGGGAGCCGCCACCGCCGAGCAGCGCGGCACCGCCCTCCAAGGCGAGCTCGCAGAACTCGTGCAGCAGGGCGGTCTTGCCGGTCGCCATGCTCCCGGTCACCAGCGCTAGCCGACCACGGCCGGCGAGACACTCCCGCCAGCAGGCGGATAACACGCCCAGCTCATCTTCGCGACTTACCAAATGCAAGCGGCCACACCCCCACGAGGCGACCCAGGCCCCCCACCTCGCCACGTCGCACCCGTGGAGGACACCGTAATACCGACAATGCGGAATGCGACGCCCCCGCGCGTCGATCGGTGATCGTTCCGGTGTTTCACCGGACCAATTCCGGCCATAAGTATTTCGTTCCAGGGCGTAAAACGTCCTACAGCCGGGCAGCATCACCCCTTTGACGTTGTACGGACGAGTTGCCACAACTCACCGGGGACCGGCCGTACGGCGGGTTGCAGCCAGTCGTTCGTTTGACGGTGTGATTGATCCGGACGCTACCAGCGCAGACAGAATCTGGGAAGATCCAGCGCCTTGCGCAGCCCGATGCGATCATCGCCGCAATGGCGACTGCGCCGACCGGACCAACGGAACGCGGATTGTGTACACCTGACGCGCTTCTTACCAGATGCCGGCGGGCAATGCGAGCACGGACCGGCCACGAAAGATAGGGGTTGACAAGCCAGGCGCGCATCGGAGCTATGTTCGGCACACCCGACGGAATGGATTTCTTTGAATGCTCACCAACCCCGTGCACCGGCCATTCCGGTTCGGCGTGACGCTCACCACGGCCAGCGCCACCACAGCCACCACAGCCACCACAGCCACCACAGCCACCTCAGCGGGCGGCCGGCGGGAATGGCTGGCAAAGTGCCGCCGGGCGGAGTCCATCGGCTACGACGTCATCGGCCTGCCCGACCACCTCGGCATGCCGGCACCGTTTCCGGCGATCATGGCGGCGGCCGAGGCGACCAGCCGGGTCCGGCTCGCCACGTTCGTGCTCTGCGCGCCGTTCTACAACGCCGCGCTGCTGGCCCGCGACGCCGCCAGCGTCGACGGGCTCACCGGCGGGCGGCTTGAGTTGGGCATCGGCACCGGCTACGTGCGCGCCGAGTTCGAAAGCGCCGGCATAGCCTGGCCGAGCGCCGGCGAGCGGGTCCGCATCCTCGAACGCACCGCCGTCGAAGTCCGCAAGCACCTCGCCGAGCGGGGGTGCCGGGTGCCCCTGCTGATCGGGGCTCGCGGCGACGGCACGGTCATGGCGGCCACCCGGCACGCCGACATCATCGGCTTCACCGGCATCGCCCCCGGCGACGACGGCGACGACCCGACCATGGACGACGCGCAGCAGGTCGCCGAGCGGGTCGGGTTCGCGAGCACGCTGCTCGGCCGGCGCGCCGCCGACGTGGAGCTCAACTTCCTGCTCGGCAAGGTGCTGCCGACCACCGACCGCCGCGCTCTCGGCGACGCCGCCGCATACCCGACGCTGCTCGCCGGTACGCCCGCGCAGATGGCCGAGGACCTGCGCCGGCGCCGGGCCGAGCTCGGGCTGAGCTACTTCACCGTGCTCGAGTCCGAGATGGAGGCGTTCGCACCGGTGATCGAGCAGCTCAGGTAGCGCCGGCTCAGCGCATGGGCTCGGGGATCCGCGCGAACTTGCCGCGCAGCGCGTCCAGCGCGTCGACCAGGACCGCCCTGGTCCGCGCCGGGTCGATCACGTCGTCCACCAGGCCGCGCTCGGCCGCGTGGTAGGAGTGCACGACCTCCCGCCCGGCCCCGATCTCGTTGGTCGGCCACGCGAACGACAGGTCCGCCCCGAGCGCGCGTGAGTCCATGACGACGTACGCCGCACCGTGGGCCCGGCGCAGGATCAGCTGGACCCGCGGCACGGTGGCCGCGCCGTAGGCGCACGCCAACGTGGCCGCGTGGCGGATCATCGCGCCCTGCTCCTGGGACGGGGCCGGCCGGAAGCCGGGCACGTCCACCAGCGTCACCAGCGGGATGTTGAACGCGTCGCAGGTCCGGACGAACCGGGCCGCCTTGCTCGCGGCGTCGGCGTCCAGGGCACCGGCGAGCACCGCGGGCTGCGACGCGACGATGCCGACGACCTGCCCGGCCAGGCGCGCCAGGCCGCACACGACGTTGCCCGCCCAGCCGGCCTGCACCTGCAAGAACTGGCCGCCGTCGACGATCTCCTCGATCACCGGGCGGACGTCGTAAGCCAGGTCGCTGTCGGCGGGCACCAGGTCGAGCAGCCGGTCGTTGGCCCGGCCCGGTGGGTCGTCCAGGTCGTCCACGGCGACCGACGGCGGCCGCGAGTGGCAGTTGGGCGGGAGCATCGACAGCAGGGCGCGCACGCCGGCGATGCACTCCCGCTCGCCGCCGGGCACGACCGGCTCCGTCTCCTCGCCGCCCGCGTGCGCCACGCCCGCACCGGTGAGGCTCGGCTGCGCTGTGAGGTTCGGCTGCGCTGTGAGGTTCGGCTGCGCGGTACCGGGCGCCAGGAACACGAAGTCGGCCAGCGCCGGCAGGCACGCCGCAGCCCCCACGCACGGCCCGAGCACCACGCTTACCTGCGGGATCACCCCGCAGGCCCGGGCGCAGCGGCGGATGATGCCGCCATAGCCGGCAAGCGCGCCGACCCCCTCCTGAACCCGGGCCCCGGCGCCGTCGTGAAGGCTCACCAGCGGCGCACCGGCGGCCAGCGCCAGGTCCATAACCTTGTGGATCTTCCCGGCGTACGCCTCACCGAGCTGCCCGCCGTAGATGCGGAAGTCGTCGGCGTAGGCAAACACCTTGCGCCCGCCGGCCCGGCCCCAGCCGGTCACCACGCCGTCCGGGTGCGGCCGCCCGTCGTGCGGTCCGCCGCCGCGGTGCCGGCGCAGCAGGTCGATCTCGCGGAACGTGCCGTCGTCGAACAGCAGGGCGAGCCGCTCCCGCACCGTCAGCCGGCCCCTGGCGTGCAGGGCGGCGGTGGCCGCCGCGGACGGGCCGCGGCGGGCCGCGTCGGTGATCGCGAACAGCTCGGCGACCCCGGCCCGGGGATCGCCCCCGTTGCGGCGCGGCGCGTGGGTTTCACCGGTGAGCGTCATCGGCTGCCTCCTGATCACCACCATGCGATTGGGGCCACTAGGGGTGCTCCCCCGCCGCCCAGGTCACCAGACTCGTCGCCACGAACGCATTCACCCAGCGAGCGCCCTGACCTCCCGCAGGCACTCCCACAGCACCCCGGGATTGGCGAAGTTGGCCAGGTCCAGCCGCTCGTTGGCGAAGCGGACGCGATAGGTCGACTCCAGCTCGGCGAGCAGCTCGACCGTGCCGTAGCTGTCCAGACCGAAGTCACGCAGGTCGGTGTCGGCCGACAGGGCCGCCCCGGCGGGAAGGAGCGGCAGGTGCGTCCGGAGGAGCTGTTCGAACTGCTCGTCCCACATGGCGGCTCCGCATCTGGTCGGCCATCCGGCGTGGCGGTGACTCAGCCGGCCCAGCCGGCCCAGCCAGCTCAACCGGCCCAGCCAGCTCAACCGGCCCTGCTGGCTCAATCGAGCGAACCCGGCGACCAGCGGGGCGACAACCCCAGTCGGCCCTTAGCCGGCGCCGCGCCGGACACCCTGGTCGGTCGGTTCCGGCGCGGACTCGGCATCGCCGCCGGCCGCGCCGCGATCAGGCTCGACACCGATGAGCAGTTCAGCTACGAGCGGGTGCACGAGCTCGCGGCCTCGTGGGCCGGCGCGCTGCGGGTCGGCGCCGACGAGCCGCCGCGCGTCGTCGGCGTCCTGGCGGCGAAGGGCATCGAGGCCTACGCCGGCATCCTGGCCGCGCTGTACGCGGGCGCCACGGTGGTCCCGCTGCACGCCGAGTTCCCGGTCGCCCGCACCGATCGGATGCTGCGGGCGGCCGGCGTCCAGGCGGTGGTCGCCGACCGGGCCGGGCTCGCGGTGCTGACCGAGTCGTCCTGGCCGCGGGCGGGCCTGCCGGTACTCGCGCCGGACGTGGACGCCTGCGCCGACGAGCGCCTGCGCCTGATCGACGTCGGGCCACGGCACGCGCTCGACGAGCCGGTGCCCGTCGCGCCCGACGACGTCGCCTACGTGCTGTTCACCTCGGGCTCGACGGGCCGGCCGAAGGGCGTGCCGCTGACCCACGCGATGATCGGCCACTACTTCCGCCTCGCCGACCGCCGCTACGACTTCACCGCGGACGACGTGTTCTCGCAGACGTTCGACCTGAACTTCGACTGCGCCATGTTCGACCTGTTCTGCGCCTGGAACGTCGGCGCGGCCGTGGCCGCCGTGCCGGCGTCGGCGTACCTGGACCTGCCGGCGTTCGTCACGCAGCGCCGCCTGACCGTCTGGTTCGCGGCGCCGAGCTCCATCTCGTTCGTGCGCCGTGTGCACGGACTCGGTCCGGGGACCATGCCGACTCTGCGGTGGAGCCTGTTCGCCGGGGAGGCGCTGCAGGCCCGCGACGTCGTCGACTGGCGGGCCGCGGCGAGCGGTTCCACCGTGGAGAACATCTACGGCCCGACCGAGCTGACGCTCACCGTGACCGCGCACCGCTGGGACCCCTCGACGTCCCCGGGTCTGTGCGTCAACGGCCTGGTGCCGATCGGCACGCTGCATGACGGGCACGACTGCCTGCTGCTGACCCCGGACGGCGGCGAGTCGGAGCACGAGGGCGAGCTGTGCGTGGCGGGCCCGCAGCTCACGCCGGGCTACCTGGACCCGCAGGACGACGCCGGCCGGTTCCTGCGGCGCGCCGGGCGCACCTGGTACCGCACCGGGGACCGGGTGCGGCGGCTGGACAACGGGGAGCTGATCTACCTGGGCCGGCTGGACTCGCAGGTGCAGGTGCTCGGCTGGCGCGTCGAGCTGGCCGAGATCGAGCACGCCCTGCGCGGATGCGCCGGGGTGACCGGCGCCGTCGCGGTGACCAGGCCCGCCACCACCGCGGCCGGCCTCGAGCTGGTCGCCTTCTACACCGGGGCGCAGGTACCCGCCGTCGAGCTGGCCCGCGCGCTTCGCCGGATCCTGCCCAAGGGCATGCTGCCGCGGCACTACCGGCACGTCGAGGAGTTCCCGCTGAACAGCAACCGCAAGATCGACCGCGCGCGGCTCGCCGAGCTGGCCGCCGGGGACGGCCGCTGACCTCAGTTGGTGTCCGGGGGCGCGGTCGGTAGCAGGGTCGGCGGCAGCTCGTCGCGGCCCTTGATGCCGAGCTTGCGGTAGATCCGGGTCAGGTGCTGCTCGACGGTGCTCACCGTGATGTACAGCCGCCGGCCGACCTCGCGGTTGGAGTGGCCGAGCGCGGCGAGCACCGCGACCCGCCGCTCGGAGTCGGACAGGGTCCCCAGCTCGGCGCACCGCACCGGCGGAACCGGCGTCCCCGCCGGCGCACCCGGTCCGACGCTGCCGGGCAGCAGCCGGCGGCTGAGCCCCTCCGCGTTGCACCAGCGCGCCAGCTGCGAGGCCCGGCGCGCGGTCAGCCGCGCGGTCGCCGACTCGCCGAGTACGAAGTAGGCGTCCGAGAGGTCGGTCAGCGTCACCGCCAGCTCGAACTGGTCGCCGGCCTGCTGCAGCAGCTCGGCGGACTGGGTCAGGATCTGCAACCGGCGCAGCGAGTCGGAGGCGGACGCCAGCACCCGCAGCGAGATGCCGTGGACCCGGTTCGCCTCGCCGCCCAGCCGGTCCAGCTGCTCGGTGACGAGCCTGCGGGCGGTGCCGTACTGGCCGAGCCGGACGCACACCTGGGCCAGGTCGCCACGCCACGGCACGATCGCCGGATCGTCGGTGTTCCAGTCCCGGACGACCGCACCGCACGCCTGCAGATCGTCGTGGGCGGCATACAGGTTCCCGCGGGCCAGGTGGTACCGCCCGCGCGCGTGCAGATACCGGGGCCAGAAGGCGGTTTCCGGCGCCGCCGGCGGAAGGACCTCGTCCAGGTGCCGCGCCGCGAGGTCGAGCTTGCCCATCGCGGTCGCGGCGTTCACCAGGTTCGCCAGCGGCGAGCCGATCACGGCTCCCCAGCCGTGCGCCGGCATGCTGCTCAGGGCCACCCTGGCGTGCTGTTCGGCGGCCACCAGGTCGCCGAGGTGGAACGCCGCGGCGGAGCACAGATCGGCCAGCACCGCGGTCCAGGTCACCTCGCGGCGCTCGCGCGCCTGCAGGGCGAGCCGGTCACACAGCGCCTTGGCCGCCGCCGCGCTCCCCGTCGCGAGCAGCGTCGTCACCGCGGGAACGAGTTCCTCGATGGCGGTCTCGCCGAGCCGGCCGCAGCGCAGCACCTGTTCGGCGCGGGCGGTCGCGGCGCGCGCGGTCCGGCCCGGCTGCCAACGCCCGGCCGGCGTCCCCGGCTCGGCGGCGTCGCCACCCGCCGGGTAGCTGTGCCGCAGCCAGTCCCGCATGAGCTGAAGGTCGGCGGCCCGCAGCGGATCGGAGCCGGCCAGCTTCGCCACCCGGCCCAGGACGCCCGCCGCGTCGGCCGGGTGGCCGTGCCAGATCAGGTAACCGGCCAGGGCGACGGCGTCGCGGTGGTCGAGATAGCCGGCGTGGAAGGCGGCCTGCAGGCGCCCGAGGCCCTGCGGCACGGCCGCCGGGTTGTGCCGCCAGCGCGTCCTGGCCTGCGCCGCCGTCAGCGCGGCGCTCGCGCGCTCGTCGGGAGCCAGCCGCTCGGCCTGTTCCAGGTACTCCAGGGCCAGGTCGGCGCGACGCTGCGCCAGGGCCGCGTCGGCGGCGTCGGCGAAGACGTCGACCACCCAGTGTTCCTCGATGGCCGCCGCGGCGGCATGGTGCGCGATCTCCGTTGCGCCGGCCCCCTTGGCCCGCAGCAGCACGGCCGCCCGCCGGTGCAGCGCCGACCGCCGCTCCGGCGGAAGATCGCGCAAGACGGCGGCGCGAGCCTGCGGGCAGCGGAACCGGCCAGTGTGCAGCAGCCCCGCGGCGTCCAACGACTCGACCGCCGCCGCGGCCGCCGCCGGCTCGGTCTCCAGCAGCTCGGCGAGCATCGCCGGGGTGGCGTCGCCCTCCAGCACGGCGACGCCGCGGATGACCTCGTGCAGCACCGGCTCGGCCCGGCGCAGGCACGCCAGGAAGGCGTCGCCGAACGCCTCGCCGGCCTCGGCGCCGCCATCGGAGGTCAGGTCGGCCACCAGGCCGCTGAGCAGCAGCGGGTTGCCGCCGCTCATCGCGTGGCAGGCGGCGACCAACTCGGCGGGCGGCGCCGCGACCCGCTCGGCGAGCATCTCGGCCACGCCGGCCGCCGACAGCAGCGGCACCCGGATCCGCAGCGAACCCGGCCGGCAGCCCGCCTCGGCCCAGAACCGCCTCGACCGGTGCGCCGCCTCGCCGCCGACGAGCACCATCATCACGGCCGCCCTGGTCAGCCGCCGCTGCACGTACAGCAGCGCGCCCAGCGAGACCCGATCGGCGAAGCCGACGTCGTCGACGACGATGACGACCGGGCGTCGCCGCGCCTGCGCCAGCAGCGCCGTGCACAGCGCGTGCACGAAGGGAAGATGCAGCGCCCCGATCGCCTCGGGCGCGGGCCGGACGTCGGTTCCGGCCGCGATCACCCGCTCATACGCGCGGTCCAGCCGCTCGACGTCATCGGCCGGTAGCTCGGCACTGCGGAACAGCTGCTCCAGCACGCCCATCGGCAGCCCCTGCTCCACCCGGGACCCGGCCCCGGCCAGCACCAGCGCCCCACGCTCCCGCGCGTGCTCCCCGAACGCGTGCGCCAGGCACGTCTTACCGCTCCCCGGCGCCCCGCTGACCAGCACCACCGACCCGCGCCCGGCGACGCACCCGGCGAACGACGTGGTGAGGGCTGCCAACGCTTCGTGTCGCTCGAAGAACGCCATCGGTTTCCCTGACGCTATCCATCACCCACAGCTGTCGATCACTCACAGCCGCAGTGACGCGCCGCTCGCCCGGCGAACCAGCCAGGTCGAGACGATGTCGATGACCGAGGCCAGGTGCTCGTTGAGAAAGAAGTGCCCACCGGGAAACGCGCGCATCGCAAACGTCGACGAGGTGTGCTCGGCCCAGGCCTCTACCTCGTCGAGGTCGACTCTGGGGTCCGCGTCGCCGATGAACGCCTGGATCGGGCAGTCGAGCGGTGACCTGGCCGCGTAGAGGTAGTTCGCCAGTGCCCGGTAGTCGTTGCGCAGCGCCGGCAGGATCATGCGAACCACGTCGTCGTCGCCGAGCAGCTGGGCCTGGGTGCCGCTCAGCTCACGGAGCTCGCGCAGGATCCCGTCGTCGGTGTAGCCGTAACCGGTCTCGGCCCGCTGCCTGGAGGGCGCCCGCCGTCCCGACACGAACAGAACCGCCACCGCCGACCCCGCCGCCTCCAGCCGGCTCGCCACCTCGAACGCCACGGTCGCGCCCATGCTGTGGCCGAACAGCGCGAGGGGAACGCCCGTCCCGGCCGGCACCAGCTCCGCCACCCGCTCGGCGAGCCCGGGGATGTCGGGAACGAACGGCTCGTGCCTTCGGTCCTGCCGGCCCGGGTACTGCACC
>DASSUA010000572.1:0-4906 GCA_035707525.1 Pseudonocardiaceae bacterium | reverse complement strand
GTGCCCCTGGCTACTTCCGAGCCAGCCTGCTCGGCCACCACACCCGCGGGCCGACGTCGACGGTGAGCGCCGGCACCAGCAGCGAGCGCACCACGAGCGCGTCGAGCAGCACGCCGAAGGCGACCAGGAACGCGATCTGGGCCAGGAACAGCAGCGGCAGCACCGCCAGCACCCCGAAGGTCGCGGCCAGCACCACCCCGGCCGAGGTGATCACTCCGCCGGTGACCGCGAGCCCGCGCAGCGTGCCCTCCCTGGTGCCGAGCGCGAGCGCCTCCTCGCGGACCCGGGTCATCAGGAAGATGTTGTAGTCGATGCCGAGTGCGACCAGGAACACGAAGGCGAACAGCGGGGTGGCCGGGTCGGCGGCGGGGAAGTGGAACACGTTGTTGAACACCAGCGCCGACACCCCCAGCGTCGCGGCGAACGACAGCACGACGGTCGCGATCAGCAGCACGGGCGCCACCAGCGCGCGCAGCAGCAGGGCGAGGATGACGAAGATCACCGCCAGCACGATCGGCGGGATCGTGCGCAGGTCGCGCGCAGAGGTGGCGTTGACGTCCATCTGGGTCGCCGTGGGGCCGCCGACCTTGGCGTCGGCACCGGACACGCCGTGCACCGCGTCGCGCAGCCGCTGCACGGTGGCCTCGGCGGCGTCGCTGTCGGCCGGGTCGGCAAGCGTGGCGTTGATCTCCACGAGCCCGTCGACGATCTTGGGTTCGGCCGGCGGCGGCTGGCCGGGTACCGGGGTCGCCGCCGGGGTGACGGCGACCTGGGCCACGCCGGGCACCGAGCGCGCGGCGTCGACGACCTCCTCGGCCGCCTGCGCCCTGGCGATGATCACCGCCGGCGAGCCGCTGCCGGCGTCGAAGTGCCTGGCGAGCACCCGCTGGCCGGTCACCGACTCGACCTCGGTGAGGAACAGGTCCTCGGTCGACGTGCCGGACGCGCGCAGCTGCGGCAGGAACATCGCCGCGCCGACCAGCACGGCCGCGGTGACCACCCAGATCGTCCGCGGCCGGCGGCCCACCGCCGCCGCCACCCTGGCCCAGATGCCTCGCTGCTCGCTGCCCACGCTGCCCACGGTCGGGCGGAACGGCCAGAACGCGGCGCGCCCGAGCAGCACGAGCGCGGCCGGCAGGAACGTCAGCGACACCAGCAGCGAGGCGGCGATCCCGATCGCGCCCACCGGCCCGAGGCCCTTGTTGGAGTTCAGGTCCGAGAACAGCAGGCACAGCAGCCCGAGGATGACCGTGCCGGCGGACGCGGTGATCGGCGCCACCGAGGCCCGCCACGCCGCGCGCATGGCCTCCCAGGGCGCGGGCCTGGCGCGCAGCTCCTCGCGGTAGCGCGCGACCAGCAGCAGGGCGTAGTCGGTGGCGGCGCCGAACACCAGGATGAACAGGATGCCCTGGCTCTGCCCGTTGAGCGTCAGGGTGCCGTTGTCGGCCAGCTGGTAGACCACCAGCACCGCCGCCGACAGCGCCAGCCCCGCCGAGAGCAGCACCAGCAGCGGCAGGATCGGGCTCCGGTAGACGATCAGCAGGATGACCGCCACCACCAGCGCGGCCACCCCGAGCAGCAGGCTGTCGATGTCGCCGAACGCCTCCGAGAAGTCCGCGATCAGCCCGGCCGGGCCGGTCAGGTAGGCATCCAGCCCGGCCGGCAGGTCCTGCCGGATCACGCCGGACAACTCCTCGATCGTGGCGCTCGCCTGCTCCGGATCGTCGAACGAAAGCGGCACGACCAGCTGCAGCGCCTGGTCGGTCTTCGTGGACGGGATCGGCGGGGTGATCCCCGGTTGCACCCCGGGCAGCTCGGCCAGCGCAGCCGCGCGCCCCCGCACCGCGGCGACGTCGTCCTCGGTGATGCCGTCGGCACGCTCGAACACGATCACCGCCGGCAGCAGCTGGCGCTCGCTGAACTTCTCCTGCAGCTCGGCGGCCACCGTGGCCTCCGCGTTGGCCGGCAGCCAGGCGGTGTTGTCGTTTCGCTGGACCTCCGAGAGCCGGCCCTGGTACGGACCGCCGATCGCACCTATGGCGAGCCAGCCGATCAGCAACGTGGCCGGCAGCAGGATCCGCAACCACCGCGGTGGCCCCGACCGGTTGGCGGGGCGTTCGGACGGCTCGCGGACCTCGGTGACACTGGTTGGCACGAGAACCAGGGTGCCTGACGCGGGCCGGCTCCCGGGCGCGGGGTGTGGATCGCCGGCGCGCCGGCTCGTCTGTGTGAACGGACCCTCACCAGCAGTGGAGCACACCGACCGCCCGCGGTCGGCCTTGTTCGTAGAGCTGCGTCAAGACCCATTGGCGGGATGTGGCGGCGCGGCCTGCGGGGCTAACGTGCGCAACGCAACGTCACCCACGTCGCCAACGTCACTGCCGCCATGGAGGCAACATGCGTCCGCTGACGTCGAGGTCGGCCCGCGCTCTGGCCGTGGCCGTCCTGTGCGCCGCCGCCACGGCGGGAGCCGCGAGCGCCGGTCCGGCCGAGGTGGCGGGCCTGGGCCGGGTCACCGCCGCCGACGCCGCGCTCGCCGCGTCGCCGCTGCGGGAGCCGCTGACCCGGGAGCGGTTCTATTTCGTCATGGCCGACCGGTTCGCCAACGGCAACCCGGCCAACGACCGCGGCGGCCTGCCGGGCGGCCCGCGTGACCACGGGTTCGACCCGACGCACAAGGGCTTCTACCACGGCGGCGACCTGCGCGGGATCATCGACCAGCTCGACTACGTCAAGAACCTGGGCACGACCGCCATCTGGCTCACGCCGTCGTTCAAGAACCGCCCCGTGCAGGGCACCGACCCCTTCGTGAGCGCCGGCTACCACGGCTACTGGATCACCGACTTCACCCGGATCGACCCGCATCTGGGCACCAACGAGGACATGACCGAACTGGTGCGGCTGGCGCACGAGCGCGGCATGAAGGTGTTCTTCGACATCATCACCAACCACACCGCCGACGTGATCGCCTACACCGGCGGTGACTACTCCTACGTGCCGAAGGCGGACCGGCCCTACACCGACGCGCAGGGCGTTGCGTTCGACGACCGCGACTACGCCGGCACCTCGACGTTCCCCGAGCTGGACGTCAACACCTCGTTCCCGAAGGTGCCGTACTTCGTCAACCCGGCCGACGCGACCGTCAAGGTGCCGGCCTGGCTCAACGACCCGACCCTGTACCACAACCGCGGCGACACCTCGTTCGTCGGCGAGAACTCCGAATACGGCGACTTCTTCGGCCTCGACGACCTGTTCACCGAGAACTACCGGGTGCTGGAGGGCATGGAGGAGATCTACCGCGCCTGGGTCGCCTTCGGCATCGACGGGTTCCGCATCGACACCGTCAAGCACGTCAACCTGGAGTTCTGGCAGCGGTTCGCCGGCGCCCTGCTGGACGAGGCCAGGCGCCACGGCAACGACGACTTCTTCGCCTTCGGCGAGGTGTACGACGCCGACCCGGCGTTCATGTCCCGCTACACGACCGAGGGGACGCTGCAGGCCACGATCGACTTCGGGTTCCAGGCCAATGCGGTCGGCTACGCCCGCGGGGGTTCGGCCCGGGGGCTGCGCGACCTGTTCGCCGGCGACGACTACTACACCGACGCCGACTCCAACGCCTACCAGCTGCCGACCTTCCTCGGTAACCACGACATGGGGCGCGTCGGGTTCATGCTCGACCCGTTCAACGTGCCGGCCGGCGAGGTGCTGGCCCGCGACCGGCTGGCGCACTCGCTGATGTACGTCACCCGCGGGCAGCCGGTCATCTACTACGGAGACGAGCAGGGCTTCACCGGCACCGGGGGCGACCAGGACGCCCGCCACGACATGTTCGCCAGCCAGGTCGCCTCCTACAACGACGACCCGGTCATCGGTGGCGTGCCGGGCAGCATGGACCGCTACGACCCGCGCTCGCCGATGTACCGGCACATCGCCGAGCTGTCGCGGCTGCGGGCGGCGCACCCGACGCTCGCCGACGGCGCCCAGATCGCCCGCTACGCCGACGACCAGGTGTTCGCGGTGAGCCGGGTCGACCGCGAACGGCGCACCGAGTACCTGGTGGCGGCGAACAACTCCACGCAGCCGCGCACGGTCCGGCTGACCACGTACACGCCGCAGGCGACCTTCCATCCGATGTACGGCACCGGCGACGCGGTCCGCTCGGACGAGCTTGGCGACGTGACCGTCACCGTGCCGCCGCTGTCGGTGCTGGTGTGGGCCGCCAGCAAGCCCATGCCGCACCGCGCCCAGGCCCCGGGGATCGTGTTCGTCAACCAACCCGGTGCGCCGCTGAGCGGGCGCGCCGAGCTCGGCGTGAGCACGGCGCAGGACACCTACGCCGAGGTCACGTTCGCCTACCGGCTTGCCGGCACCTCGCAGTGGCAGCGCCTCGGCACCGACGACGCGGCCCCGTACCGGATCTTCCACGACGTCCGGGATCTCCCGGCCGGCACAGTGGTCGAGTACCGGGCCGTGCTGCGCGACTCGAGCGGCAACCTGTCGGTGGCATCGACCACCGGCACAGTCGCCTGAGCCGGGAGCGGGCTTGCCACCGTGGGCGCGCGTAGTGGCGCTCGCTCGACGGCCGTTGAGGGCTCAGCGCAAGACCGCGCGGGCGATGGTGTCCTGGCGCGCCAGCAGGTCGGTCCAGTCGACGGCGACGCTCGGGTCCTCGTCGAGCCGGCGTCGCTGTATCTCGGCGAGCCGGGCGTAGCCGGTGCTCAGGTAGCCGGTCCTGGACTTGCAGTCGAGGTCGGCGCGGGCCAGCGGCTGCCCGCCCGGGTCGGCGCCGGCCGGCAGCTCCTCGGCCAACCGGCGCGGGTCGCGCTCGTCGAAGCCGAGCTGTCGCATGCACTGGCGCCAGCGTTCGGTCACGGCCCGGAACCGCGGGTCCTCGTCGAGCCGCGTC
>DASSUA010000571.1:0-2480 GCA_035707525.1 Pseudonocardiaceae bacterium | reverse complement strand
AGCGCGGCATCGACCGAACCGCCCGCCGCCAGCTCGCTCAGCTCCCCCAGCTGCTGCACCACCAGCGGCAGCCGCGGCCGCCCGTTCTCCCCCGCCGTCGCCAGCGCCATCACCACGACGTGCCGGTCCTCCCGCTGCTGCGAGAGCGCCACGCGCCGAGCCCGCAGCGCATGCCCGGACGTCTGCCGCGGCGCGACGATGAAGGCGCCGGCCGGGACGCTGGCCGAGCCGCCCATCCCGACGATGTCGAACTCCGCCGCGGTGTCCAGGTGCTCATAGGTGGACACCGAGAGCCGCTCCAGCGCGCCCGGCAACCGGCGGCTCAGCGCGCCGACCAGCTCCGCGACGGTCGCCGGCGCGTGCGGCAGCACCACCGGCACCTCGCCGAGCGCGCCGAACACGGCGTCGGTGAAGGCCACCAGGTCGGTCTCGCCGACCTCGGGAAGCGGACCGGGCGCGACGTCGGCGAGCCTGACCGCGTCGAACCGGGCACCGAAGCGGGCCAGGTAGTCCGCGACCGGTTCGCCCCGCCACCAAAAGGCCGAGTCGAACCGCCGGGCCAGCTCGACCGCCGGTGCCGCCGCGGCCGGGCCGACCAGGATGTGGGCGTAGAAGTTGCCGGGGCGCCCGTTCGCGTCCAGCCCGAGGTAGCCGCGCCGGAACACCACGCGGTCCGGCCCGACATTCGCCCAGCCGTACGAGACCGGGGCGGTCGCCGGGTCGTCCAGCCCGGCCGGCCGCGCGTAGCGGCAGAACCGCACCGCGGCCTGCGCCAGGTCGCTGTGCGGATCGGCCAGCCGCGCCGTCGCCGCCACCGGCTGGAAGCCCGGCCCGATCGGCCCCTGCGGCGCCCAGGTGAACAGCAGCTGCTCGAACATGCCGGTCACGCCCGGTTCGTAGGGTCAGGGACCCCGAACGGCACGGTGGCCGGCGGCACCGTGAATTGGGCAGCGTTTCGACCGGCGAGCCGCAGGAAAACCATTCGCTTCGGTGCACCGCCCTCGAACTCGGCCTCTACCGGGCCGGGCGGCGGCACCCGGGCCGCATCGCCGGATGCCCGACCCGCGGTCCGACGCCCGGCCGACATCGTCGCACCTGCCCGGCGCTGACCGCGAGTAGCTCGGTGGATCCGGTGCGTCGAACTCGCGGTACGCCGGCTTGCTCCCGCTCGTTAGCCTCCACGAGTGAGCCGTCCCGTTCCGCCGCCCGCGCGCCGCGGCCTGCTCAACCGGCGCAGCCTGCACCTGGCCTACGCCACCGCCGGCTACAACCTGCTCGAGGGCATCGTGGCGGTTGCGGCCGGCGCGGCCGCCTCGTCGACGGCGCTCATCGGCTTCGGGCTCGATTCGTTCATCGAGGTGTCGTCGGCTCTGGTGATCATCTGGCAGTTCCGCTCGCGGATACCGGAGAACCGCGAACGCCTCGCGCTCCGGCTCATCGCCCTGTCGTTCTTCGCGCTCGCCGCCTGGATCACCGTCGACGCCGTGCGCTCGTTTCTCGGCCAGGGCGACGCCGAACCGTCGCCGGTGGGCATCGGACTGGCTGCCGTCTCGGTCGTGGTCATGCCGCTGCTGGCCTGGGCCAAACGGCGAACCGGCCGCGAACTCGGCTCGGCCACTGTTGTCGCCGACTCCACGCAAACGCTGCTCTGCACGTACCTTTCGGCAATTCTGCTCGTTGGTCTCGGCCTCAACGCGCTGTTCGGCTGGTCGTGGGCGGATCCGGTCGCCGCGCTGGTCATCGCCGCCGTGGCACTGCGCGAAGGCGTCCAGGCGTGGCGCGGCGAGCACTGTGACGACTGCGCGCTGCCGGATTGCTGACAGCGGGCGGGCGGCGGCTGTCGCCTGGTTAGCCGTGCGATCAAGGGCCGGCGGACGCGTAACCGCGCGGGCGGGGTTCGACTCGAGCCCGCCGACACCCACCCCGCCGGCCGACCGCCTCAGGACGTGAGGACCGTGCGGCGCTACGCCCTGACGATCTCCCAGCTTGCTCCAACTCCCACTTGTACTTGGAGCAAGCTGGGAGATCGCCATCGCAAATGCTAATCTTGCTCCAAGTCCCAGCCAAACTTGGAGCAAAGGTGAAGATCCCGGTCCCGCCTCCGCCCATGGAGGAACTGATCGAGGCGATGACGCGGGACCCACACCAGTTTCACCAGGTCGTTGCCAACGTGGGATCGTCCAGCGCGACGGCCGACTACCTGCCATGGGACAAGATCCGGTTCAAGACGCCGCCAAACGGCCTCACCCACAGCTGACCCTGGAGCATCGGCGGAACACTCTTTTCGGCAACGACGGAGCTGTTACAAAGCACCGCCGATGCTCCACCCAAGACCTCCAGTCGCGGTAGGGACCGCCCTTTCGGGTGGCCCCCCGCGCAGATCCCAGCGTGCGGAACTACCGCACTGGGCTCCTGGCCCGGGTCAAACGCCACAGCAGTCACCAACCCGCTGCGACGCACACGAACCCCGGCCGTGTGGC
>DASSUA010000570.1:0-15135 GCA_035707525.1 Pseudonocardiaceae bacterium | reverse complement strand
CGGTAGCGGAGCTGGTCGCGGTGAGTGATTTTCCCGCGGCAGGTCCATGGTCGACACGCCCCCACCTAACGCTGACCTGCTGCGTCATGCAACCGCCCCGGACCGGCATCCGGGCCACTGCCCGCGCAGCTGGCGCGTGGGCGTCATTCGGTCCTTGTAGCGAAGCGAATGACGCCCACGCAGCCTGCCGGGTGGCCGCGGTGACGGCCGCCCGGTGTCGATCAGGCTATGCCGGCCCCTGGGAATCTGGGGAGGGTGCCGTTTACGCAACCGGACAGGACTCCATTGCCGGCGGCCGTGGGATGGGGCCAGCCTGGGACGAGCCTCCAGTTGGCCCACGAGAAGATCCGGGTCTGGATGTTCGCCATGCCGAACCACATCTGCTCGCAGACCGCCCGGATGCGGCGGGCGTCACCGCCGAAGAACGCCCAGACGATCTTGGCGATGGTAATGCCGGTCCGACCCCAACCGTTGAGCATCGTGGTGGCCCCGATCGCGGCCGGACCGCAGTTGGGGGGCAGATTCGGATCGCGCGTCCAGCGGTAGTAGAGCAGTTGCCGGACCTGCGCGCCAGGGTCGGAGTTGATCAGGCCCAGCGCGATCCTCGCAACGCCGATTGTGATGCCGCCGGAGACGGCCCGCCCGTTCCAGGCCGGCGGGATGGCGCCGGGAGGCGCGCCAGGGTTGCCGGCGGGGTTGCCGAAGAGCCAGTCCCGGCAGGCGCCCGGGTTAGCCACGGCCCAGTTCGGCGTGGCACCGAACGCGGCTGCGGCCCGGCCGCCGAGCTGGCGGCCGACGAGCTGGCGTGCCACCGTGGTCCAGTTGCTGTCGTTGACCCCGGCCATGAACACGGCCACGTTGGCCCAGCCCCGAACGCTGCGGTTGGCCGCCAGCAGCGCCGTCGCGTCGCCCAGTTGCGGCCGCACGGGCTGCGAGACCACGCCGCACGGGTTGGTGTAGTTCACCGTGCCGATCACGTCGGCGGTGGACGCGCCGCTGTGGGCGAAGTTGAAGTAGCGGTTCAGCGGCGTGCCGAGCGCGATGCGCAGATTGTTGACCCAGGCCGTGAGCGGGTCGTCGCACGTGGTACGGAACCAGGCCGACGTGTGACCCGAGGTGGGGGAGTCACCGACGGCAACCACCAGCGGTGGGTTCGCCGGCGGTGGCGGCGGTGGCGGTGGCGCCGCCGTCGTGGTGGTGAGCGTGGTCGAGGTGGTCGTGGGGTACGGATAGCTGGTCGAGGTGGTGGGCTCGGTGGGTGCTGTGGTCGCGGTCGGTCCCGTTGGCCAGGTGGTGGCCGGTGGCTCCGTGTTCGTGAGGGTGCCGGGCTCGTTCCCGGACACCGACGGCTCCGGGCCGCTCGGGGAACCCCACCCGTCGTACTCGGGCGGCAGGAACGGTGGCTCCTGACGCAGGGCCGCAATGAGATCGGCCGGCGCTCCCTCGGACTCCATCCAGTCGATGTGCTCGGAGGTGAGATCGTCCGACGGATCCCGGGGCTCCGGCGGGTAGACGGTGGGGTCGGTCTCGCCCGATATGTCGGGCATTGTCGACGGGGCGCTCTGCCCCGCGCCCAGCGCGGCGACCTGGTCGAGAATCGCCTGGCAGCTCGGTGAGGCCTCGTCGTAGGAGGCCAGGTCCGCGCACGCCCCGGCCTCGAATTCCGCGATCAGCCCGGCAAGGCCGCCGGGGTAGGTCTCGCCAAGGGCGACGAGCCCGGCCGCCGCCTCGTCCTCCGACAGCACGGTTGTGGGTTGAAGCTCGGCCGCGGCCTCCTGGCCGGACTGCTGGGCCAGCATCGCCGCTACCAGGGCAACGACGGCCCAAGCTGCGGTAATGGCGATCAATTTATGCCGACGACGCCGGCAGCACGACAGTATCCGCTGCAAGATCACTCCTCGTTGAGCCATCCGGATATGAAGTTTGGTGTGTGCTGTGACAGTGCTGTGACGCCGGGTGTGCCCAGCGTAAGCGGGCGATCACTTATTCGCGCGCCGGAGCGCCGCCGAGATCAGCTGAGCCGCCGCACGGTGGATCAGTTCCAGCACGCCGGAAGCGCAACGCTCGCGCAAGACCGCGGTAAGTGGTGATCGAATGAGTTCGGTTCGCGGGGCTCCGCGATAATGATCACGGTATGGATCTCGGGGCTCGCGCTTTATCGCCCGGCGGCAGGCCGGTCGGTTCGCCGTGGGGGCGCGACCACCCGCGCCCCCAGGATTTCGCCAGGGTTTCAGCAATGCGTCCAGACCGCCGCTAGGCCGTTGAACATGTCCGTGCTTCCGGCCGCTGTGCCGCGGTCACTGAGGACCGCGATGTAGCCGTCCACATCGTGCACGTTTCCATTGCGGTAGATCAGAGCGCTGTTGGTGGCCACCGTGCCCTGCCGGTTTACCGCCGTGGCCGTCAGGAACTGCGAGGAGACTTGTTCGGCCTGTCCGGTCCGCAGATTCCACCGGATCGCAACCCAGTCGCCGGTAGCGAAGTTCGACATGTTGCCGACCGCATAGCCGGCGTGGATCGCGGCCGCCTGGCCGTAACCGCTCGGCGCTGGCGGCATCAGCACGCGGCCGTATCCGTTCGGGGACCAGACGACCAGCCGGGCCTCCTCGAAGGAAGGGTTCAGCGTGTCGCCCAGGACGGTGCCGTCCTCGTCGATGTCGACTGCGCGGTACCAACTGGGGACTTGACCCTCCATGGGCAGGATCCGCATGGTGTCCGGGCTGTTGGCGGGCCAGATCACCGCGCGCGCCAGCGCTTCGGTCGGGCCCGCGAATTCGGTCCAGCCTACGATGTCACCGTTTGAGTTAATCGCCGATGCCCTGGTGGATGCCGACGGGTTGGGATTGGGCAGGGGCGTGACGTGACCGTTCCGGTACACCCACGCGTCGGTGTGGAAGCTGCCGTAGTCCGTTGTCCGGTAGCCCACCACCTCGCCGCGGCTGTTGATATCCGTGACGTTGATATAGGCGTAGGGCGCCACCGCGCTGGTGTCTATCACCTCCATCTGACGGTCGATCCAGCGGACCGCGACAGGGCGGCCCTCCGCGTCGGCTACCTGTGCTTGACCTGCGAGATACCTGCCGGTGTGGTCGCCTCCGGTCACCGCGCTCGACGCCGATGGGGGTACCGGCAAGAAACTCAGCTGGCATTGCGCGGTGCCGGCGTATGCCGTGGTTGGGAACGCGATCAGAGCGGGGACGACAGCGATAAGCCAGCCTACCCGCGCGATCGCGTGGTGCGTGCGCATGGTTCGGCACTCCTTTCGATCTGCTGCGTGCCAAGACTCGTACCGCCTTATCGTCACAACCCCCTGACGGCGTTCTATAGGGCTTATGGTCCGGCCGGCAGGTGGCCTAATGCTCCAGCCGGACTTCATGATCTTGCGGCGTGGCGGTGCCCGGTTTGGGACGGCCAATGCTTGATGGCCTGTGCGCCCTGATCTATTGCAGTGTCTCGAGCGGCCTCGAGCGCCCGCAATTAGGTTCGGCGCATTCGAGTGCGGCGACGAACAAAGGATGCCGTTGCGGCGATGAGGCAGCGGCCGCGGGCCACCGCTCTGTACACCGGTGCCGACCTCGGTGCGACGGGGCGTGGACCAACTCCGAGCGGGTCCACGCCGAGACCCCCGGCGTCCGCCTCGACCTCGCCGGCCCGGCTAACCTGTTACCCTTCCGTGGCCTCGACGTGATCATGAAGTTGAAGGTTCGACCGGGCTGCGGGTCGGCTGGATCATGCTGCTACAGTGCCTGATCATGAGCCCTGTAGTCGCCCGGTTACCTTTTGTGAGTGCGCCGGCCTTAGTCGAACTTGGGTCTGCAACGGCCTAGCGGGGAGATCGGACGTGGGGCTTCGCCGCAAGGCGCGCGAGGTCTGAGGCTTCGCCAGTGGGGGTCGTCGCTTGACCAGGGCCGAGTGGCCCTCGGCAATGGCGCCGACGAGTGCGGGTGTGTGTTTCGAGACTGCCGACCCTGCCAGGGAGCCGGTCGGCTTTGTGTTCTGGAGGTAAGCGTGGCTACCCAGGTGGCGAGCAGTGTTCTCGACAGGTCGCGGCCGGAATCCCGTCGAGTTTGGGAGGCCTCGTTCGATATCGACCAGAACGATCCGTTCTTCTTCGACCATCCGTTGGACCACGCGCCCGCCATGCTGCTGCTGGAGACGGTGCTCCGCACGGCGGAACGGGCGGCCGACGAGTCATCCGAGGTCGTCGCGGAGCGTCATCTGGCCAGGCTGCGCCTGGAGTTCGGGCGGTTCTGTGAGCTGACTCCGGCGCCGGTGGTCCAGGTCCGCGCGGATGCGGACCAGTCCGGACGGTGGGACGTCGAGCTCCGCCAGGACGGCGCCGTGATCGCGACCGGCGAGCTCGGATGGCGTCCCAGGATCTGGGTGGCACCGGACCCCGCCGACCGGCCGCAGACCCTGCCCGAACCGTCGCCCCCGCACCTCGTGCATCGGTGGCGGCCGGAGAACGTGCTGGTCGGCGGCCTGACGAAGGTAGCGACCGGGGCATTTCAGATCGGCGTGCTGCCGCCACCGCCCGGGCACTACTTCCGGCGGCGGGACGGCCACTTCCGTCCGGTCGGTGAGCTGATCGAGAGCGCTCGCCAGTTCGGCACGCTGCTCGGGCATATGGCGTGCAACGTGCGTCTCGGGATGCAGTTCGTCGTCCAGTCGCTGGCAGTGGAGCTGACGCGGCAGGTGACTCGCGACGAGTGGATCACGATCCTGGCGCCGTCCCTGCCCGCGTTGCGAGGGGGTCGCGGCAAGTGGTCGCTGACCGTCGTGATCCGCGCCGGCGACGAGACCGTGGGCACGGCCGCGATGGACGGCAGCGTGTTCTCCGCCGAGGCGTTCGCGCGCATTCGCGGACGGTCCGGAAAGTAGTCATATCAGATGAAATTTCTCGAGAGCCGGTTTCCGGCCGCACTGTTCGTCGTCGGCCTGGTCGTCCTGGGGTACGGCGCCTTCGATCAAACCGGGTTTCGGCAATGGCTGGTCGTGCTGTACCTGCTCTGGGTGCTGGCCGAAATCAAAATCACGTTCCGGTCGAATCCCGGCGAGACCGGTGGGGCGGACCGGGGCAGCATGCAGCTCTACGGGCTGTCCCGGGCCGTGGTCGTGATCGCTGCCCTGCTGGCGCCGGCGAGCTGGTCGCCACCGGTGGTGCCGTGGTCGATCGTCGCGCTGGCCGTCATGCTCGCCGGCATCGCCGTCCGGTTGACCGCGATCGTGCAGCTTGGCCGCTTCTACTCGCACAAGGTGCGGACCCTGCACGACCACCAGGTCGTGCAGGCCGGCCTCTACGGCGTGGTCAGGCACCCGTCGTACCTGGGGATGATCGTGGCCCACGTCGGGTTCGTGGCGTGCTTCGCCAACCCGGTCAGCATCGCCGCACTGATCCTGCTGGTCGGCGCGATCGTGCGCCGGGTCCTGGTTGAGGAACAGACCCTGATGCACCTGCCGGGCTACCCCGGCTACGCGCAGCGCCACGCCCGCCTGCTTCCGGCCGTGTGGTGACTCAAGCGATGACGATCTCGTTGCTGACGAGTTCCACTCTCGTCTCCGAGAACCTGCGCGCCGACGAGGTAGGCAACAAGTTCGCGGCGCTCTCGACGATGAGCCAGGCCGGCCTGCCCGTGCCGGAGCTGTTCTGCCTACCGGCGCAGCATTACCGCGATGTCGCGGAGCCGCTGCGCGAGCGGATCGGGCTCGCACTGGCCGCCGCCGATTTCGACCAGATGCAGACCGTGTCGGCCGCGGCCGAGCGGATCAGGGAACTGTTCGCCACCGTGCCGCTGCCCGACGAGGAGCTGATCCTCGCCCAGTTCGACCACGTCTTCGGCCCGCAGGCGCTGGTAGCGGTCCGCGCCTGCGTGGTCGATGCCGAGGACTCGGCCTCGGACCCCTATGCCGGGATGAGCGACAGCTTCCTGTACGTCGGCCGGGACCGGCTCATCGACCGGATCCGGGCCTGCTGGGCGTCGGGCTTCAATGCCGAGTCGCTGCTGTACCGGCAGGTCCAGGGCATGGACCTGGCCGACGTGGCGGTGGCCGTGGGGGTCCAGCGGATGGCGTTCGGGGAGCGCTCGTTCGTGCTGTTCACGCGCGACCCGAGGACCGGCGACCGGGAAACGGTCATCGCGGCCGGCTGGGGGATCGGCGAGGGCGTGGTGCAGGAGAAGGTCGGAGTCGACCACTACTTCCTGCAAACCGACCGCACCGGCCGGTCGCAGATCCGCGCCCGGCTGGCGCACAAGCCCGAACGCCTCGGCCCGGATCCGGCGGACCCGGCCGGCGGCCCGGTGATGCTGCCGGTACCCGCCGACCAGCGGGACCGCCCGGTGCTCTCCGACGCCGAGGTGCGCCGGCTCGGCGAGGTCGGTAGGCAGATCGAGGAGCTGTTCGGCGCCCCGCAGGACATCGAGGGGACGTTCACCGCCGACGGCGCGCTGCACCTGGTGCAGGCCCGCCCGATCGCGGTCGACCTCACCCTGCACCGGCAGTGGAGCAACGCCAACGTCACCGAGAGTTTTCCCGGCGTCACGACCGCCCTGACGTACAGCTTCGCGAGGCGGTTCTACCGGACGATCTTCTACGACCTCTACCGGCGGCTCGGGGTGCCCGCGCGAACGCTGCACCGCGACGAGCCGTACCTGGAGCGGATGATCGGGCTGCAGCACGGCCGGGTCTACTACCAGCTCGATGCGTGGTACCGGCTGCACAGCCGGTTGGCGGTCTTCCCGCTGTTCAAGTCGGGCTGGGAAACCATGATGGGCCTGGAGCCCAGCGCGGCCGGACCGGCGCCCGGCCCGGCGCGGCTGGCATGGCCGCTGGCCAGGGTGGCCCGCCTCTTCCTCACCCACGACCGCGCGATGGCCGGGTTCGAGGCCGGCTGGGAGGCGGTGATCGGGCCGCGCCGCGGCCGGGACTGGTCGGCACTGGAGCCGCTGGCCCGCATCGAGGACTTCCACGCCGTCTGCCGGGCGGCCGGTGACCTGTGGGGCGTCACCCTGATCAACGACACGGTGCTGAGCACCTACACCGGGATTGCCGGCAGGCTGCTGGACCGGTGGTTGCCCGAGGGCGGCCCGGCGTTGCTTTCCGATCTGCTGTGCGGTGACGAGGTCAACCACAGCGTCGCCATCGTGCTGTCCACGGTGAGCCTGGCCGAGCAGGTCCGGGCCTGTCCGCGCCTGCTGGCCGACCTCGAGGCGGGGGAAGTCGAGCGGGTCTGGACCCGGCTGGACGCCGGCGAGTACGGGGCCGAGCTGGGCCGGGCGTTTCGCCTGCACCTGCATCGCTACGGCGACCGCGGCCTGCAGGAGCTCAAGCTGGAGCAGCCCAATACCCGGCACACGCCGTGGGAGCTGCTCGCGCTCACCGCACAGTACGCGCGGTCGGAGCTGACCGTCGACGGTCTGCGCGGCAAGGAACGGGACATCCGGGACGCCGCCGAGCGACGCCTGGAGCTGGCCCTTGGCACCCGGTCGGTGCGGCTGCGGGTGCTGCGTTGGGTGCTGAGCCGGCTGCGGCACGGCGTGCGGTACCGGGAGAACTCGCGCTACTGCCGCAGCGAGTGGTTCGGCGTGGCCAAGGAGATCTTCGCCTCCCTCGGCGCCGACCTGGCGGCCAGGGGCGTGCTGCGCGACGCCGCCGACGTGGTGCACCTCACGGTGGACGAGCTGACCGGCTGGTACGACGGCACCGGGGTCAGCGCCGCGTTGCAGCCGCTGGCCGACGCCCGGCGGGCGGAGTTCGAGTCGCCGGGCCCCGAGCTCCCGATGCGGTTCACCACCCTGGGCACGGTGCCGGCCAGCCGGCCGGCGGGACTACCGGCCGCCGGGCACGACGCGACGGCGGCCGGCGGTGAGCTTCACGGTCTCGGCTCGAGCCGGGGCACGGTTCGAGGCACCGCCCGGGTGGTCCGCGACCCACGGCAACCGCTGCCGGACGGCGCGATCCTGATCGCCAAGGAGACCGATCCCGGTTGGCTGTTCCTGATGCTGCGCGCGGCCGGCATCGTGGTGGAGCGCGGCACCATGCTGTCGCACACGGCGATCACCGGACGCAAGTTCGGCATCCCGACGATCGTCGGGCTGACCGGCGCCAGCACCCTGATCCCGGACGGCGCGCTGGTCGAGATGGACGGCGATACCGGCCGGGTGACCATCCTGGCGGCGCCATGAGCGCGCCGCGGCGGGTGTGGGCCTTCATCGGCGCCGTGTTCAAGCCGCAGGTGTACGGAACGTACGCGGTCCTCTGGGTGCTCGCGCTCGAGGGGTCGGCGGCGCTGCTGGCCGGCCAGCCCTGGCGGCCGGGGCTCGGCACGGCCGTGCGGATGGTGACGGTCTTACTGGCGCTGCTGTACCTGCGGGTAGTCGACGAGCAGAAGGACCTCGACTACGACCGGGTGCACCACCCGGACCGGCCGCTCGTGCGCGGCGACGTCTCGCTCGGGGAGCTGCGGGCGGCGATGGGCGTGTTGGTCGCCGTCCTGGTGGCCCTGAACGTGTCGTTCTCGACGGCGGCGCTGCTGGTGCTGCTCGGCATGGTGGTCTACGCGGTGTTCCTGGTCGCCCTCGAGCGGCTCAGCGCCCGGGTGCGCGACGGGTTGCTGCTCAACCTGGCCGTCACCTACCCGGTGCAGCTGCTGATCAGCGTCTATCTCTACCTGTCGGCCGGATATTCCCCGCGCCCCGCCGCGGTTGCCCTGATCGCGGTCTTCGCCTGCGTGTTCCTGCACTTCGAGTTCGCGCGCAAGACGTCGTGGCAGGCCACGCCGGGCAGCCGGTTCTACTCCACGGTGCTCGGCCCGGTCGGCAGTGCCGCGACGGCGGTCGGCTTCGCGCTGGCCGCGGCGGTGCTGATCGCCGCGGTGTTTCGGCCGTGGCGCTCGGCCGACCTGGTCGCGCTGCTGCCATATCTGGCTCTCGGGCTCCCGCTGGCGGCGGCCGTGCTGTTCTGGCGGCGCCGCCCAGCGGCCTGGCCGGTCCCGCTCAGCATGGGTTTCATCCTGGCCAGCTACCTGCTGCTCACCGTCCAGGCGGCGGCATCATGATCTTGGTCACCGGTGGCACCGGGTTCATTGGTTCACCCACGACGCTCGCGCTGGCCGGCAGCGGTGTGCCGCTGCGGCTGCTGGTGCACCGGCGGCCCGCTGGCGTTCCGCTCGGCGCCGGCGTGGAGGTGGTCCACGGCGACCTGACGGCGCCGGCCAGCCTGCGGGGAATCTGCACCGGCGTGCACACCGTGCTGCACCTGGCCGCCGAGGTCGGCGACGACCCGCAGCGCTGCGCGGCGGTCAACGTCGAAGGGACCCAGGCGCTCGTCGCCGAGGCGCGGTCGGCCGGGGTCCGCCGGGTGATCTACCTGAGCACGGCGGCGGTCTACGGCAACGGCGAGCATCGTGACATCGCGGAGGACGGTCTTGCCGAGGACGAGGTGCCCCCGGCGCCGGTCTCGGTCGCCAGCCGGACGCGGTTGACCGCCGAGCACGCCGTGCTCGCGACCGGGGGAGTGGTGCTTCGGCCCATGTTCGTCTACGGGCCGGGCGACGCCTGGTTCATCCCGCGGCTGGCCGGTGCCCTGCGGCGGTTCCCGGTGACCATCGACGGCGGCCGCGCCCGGCAGTCCCTCGTGGCCGTCGACGACCTGGCGCGGGCGATAGCCGCCATCGCCGTCGACGGTTGGCGGCCCGGTGAGGTTGGCGTGCTGCACGCCGCCCATCCCGAGCCGGTGACCATGGCGGAGCTGACCGAGGCGCTGGTGACGTGGCTGGACGTGCCGCCACCGCAGCGTGACGTGCCGTTCGAGCAGGCCCGGGCGTTGTTCGGCGACGACCCGCGCCGGCTGCGGCAGCTGGAGCTGATCGCCAGGGACCACGTCTACGACAGCTCCCGGCTGTGGCGGCGCACCGGCCTGCACCCGGTCGGCTTCGCGCGGCGGTTCCCCGAGTACGCCGACCGGTACCGCGCCACCATGTCAGCCGCCATGTCAGCCGCCATGTCAGCTGTCACGTCAGCTGCCAGGTCAGCCGCTGAGTCCGCCGGCGTGGCCGTCACCCAGCAAGAGAGAGTGTGATGATCGCAAACCTGGCCCGGTTCGTCGTCGCCGCTCCACGGGCGATCCTCGCCGGCACGCTGGTGTTCCTGGTCGGCGCGGTGATCCTGGGCGGCAATGTCGCCGCGCAATTGGACGGCGTCGCCGCCAACGACCCCGGCGCCGACTCGGCGCGGGCCGCCGCCATCCTGGACTCGCAGTTCCCAGGCAGCCGCCCGGACCTGGTCCTGCTCGTCGAGCCGACCAACGGTCGCGGTGTGGACGAGCCGGCGATCGCCAACCAGGGGCGCGAGCTGGCCGAGGCACTGGCCGCGGAGCCCGGCATCACCGGCGTCGGCTCCTACTGGCAGACCGGCTCGCCGACGTTGCGCTCGAAGGACGGCCGGCAGGCCCTGATCGTCGCCCGGATCGCGGCACCCGACGAAAACGGCGCCGACGCGGTCTTCAACCGGATCCAGCCGCACTACGCGGGCGACCGAGGCGACCTGCGCGTTGCGCTCGGCGGCGCCACCGCGGTGCGCAACGCGGTCCGTGACACGGTCACCGCCGACCTGCTGCGGGCCGAGGCGATCGCGCTGCCGCTGACGTTGCTGGTGCTGATCGTGGTGTTCGGCAGCGCGGTCGCCGCGCTCATGCCGGTGCTGACCGGCGTCCTGGTCATCGTCGGGACCTCGGCCGCCCTGACGCTGGTCGCGCGGTTCGCCACCGTGTCGGTGTTCGCGCTCAACCTGACCACGGTGCTGGGCCTCGGGTTGGCGATCGACTACGGGCTGCTGATCGTGCGCCGGTTCCGCCAGGAGCTGGCCAGGCAGGCGGAGCAGGGGCGGCCCGACCCGGCGGCGGCGGTTCGGGAGACCCTGCGCACCGCCGGTCGCACGGTGCTGTTCTCCGCCGTCGTCGTCGCCGTGTCGCTGGCCGCGATGCTGGTCTTCCCGACGCCGTTCCTGCGCTCGTTCGCCTACGCCGGGCTGTCGGTCGTGGCCCTCGCGGCACTGGTCGTGCTGCTGCCGCTGCCGGCCGCGCTGGTTCTGCTCGGGCGGCGGGTGAACGCCCTGCGCATCCCGCTCGGCCGCGGTGACCGGGTCGCCCGGGAACATCGCAGCCAGGCCCGGTGGGTTGCCCTGGCCGATGCGGTGATGGCCAGGGCGCCGCTGTTCCTCGTGGCCACCGTTGCCCTGCTCGTGGTGCTCGGACTGCCGTTCGCCCGGGTCGAGTTCGCCACCGTGGACCATCGTCAGCTGCCCGACGGGACACCGGCGCGCGTGGTGCAGCAGGACATCAAGGACGGGTTCGACAGCCAGGCCACCGGCGTTATCGAGGTCGTCGTGCCGAGCACGGACCCGAACGCCGTGGCCGACTACGCCGCCCGGCTGTCCATGCTCGCCGACGTCGTTCGCGTCGACAGTCCACAGGGGACGTTCGAGGGGCGCAGCGTGGCGCCGGCCCCGCCCGGCCGCACCGCCGGCGGGTGGAGCCTGGTGTCGGTGGCGCCGGCCGCCTCGGTCGAGGACGTCTCGCCGCAGAGCCAGGCCCTGGTACGGGCCATCCGCGACATACCGGCGCCGGCCGGCACGCTGGTCGGTGGGCAGGCCGCCGAGCTGCTGGATACCCAGCTGGCCATCCGGCACGGCCTGCCGTGGGCGCTTGCCATCATCGTGGTGGGCACCCTGGTGTTGCTGTTCCTGATGACCGGCAGCGTGCTACTGCCGGTCAAGGCGCTGGTGGTCAATGCGCTGAGCCTGACCGCGATGTTCGGCGCGGTCGTCTGGGTGTTCCAGCAGGGGCATCTGTCCGGGCTGCTCGGGTTCACCCCGACCGGGTTCGTCGAGATGTCCCTGCCGGTGCTGATGTTCTGCCTGGCGTTCGGCCTGTCGATGGACTACGGGATCTTCCTGACCGCCCGGATCAAGGAGGAGTACGACGTCAGCGGCGACAACCGGCGCGCGGTCGCGGCGGGCCTGGCCGGGACCGGCGGGATCGTCACCTCGGCGGCCCTGGTCATGGCGATCGTCCTGGTCGCGGTCGGCACGTCCCGGATCATGAACATGCAGATGCTGGGCCTCGGGGTGGCGCTGGCGGTGGTGATCGACGCCACGGTCGTCCGCTGCCTGCTGGTTCCGGCCGCCATGGCCATCGCCGGCCGCGCGACCTGGTGGGTGCCGCGCGCGCTCCGGCGCCGGCACGGTACGGATGAGCCGGCCCCACCCCCGCGTGAGCCGGTCGCCGCCGGGAGGTCGTGAAAATGAGCGAGCCGATCCCAACGGCGCCCGGCCAGCTGCCGGTGCTCGGCCACGGGTTGCCGATGATGCGCCGGCCACTGGCCTTCCTCGGCTCCCTGCCTGCCCTCGGGCCGATCGTGAAGATCCAGATGGGCGCGCTGCCGGCCTACGTCGTCAACGACCCCGAGCTCGCCCGGCAGGTCCTCGTCGGCATCGGCGGCACCTACAACCAGGGGCTGCAGGTGCAGAAGGCCCGCCCACTGCTGGGCAGCGGGGTCGGCATGCTCGACGGCGAGGCTCACCGGTGGCACCGCAGGTTGATGCAGCCGGCGCTGGCCCGCGCGCAGATCGCGAGCTACGCGCCGACCATGACCGGGCTCGCGGTCCGCTGGTGCGACTCGCTGGTGCCCGGGCAGCGGCTGGACGTCACCGCCCAGATGAACGAACTGGCGCTGGTCACGGTCGCGACCACGCTGTTCTCGGCCGACCTCGGCGCGGCGGTCGCCGAGGTGCAGCGTGTCCTGCCGGTCGCGCTGCGGCACCTGCCGCGCCGGGCGATCCTGCCGGGCTGGCTGCTGCGGCTGCCGCTGCCGGCGAACCGGGCCTTCGACAAGGCGACGCGCCGGCTGCACGAGCTGACCCGCGAGGCCGTGGCGGCCAGCCGGGCCAAGGGCGCGGACCACGCCGACCTGATCTCGGTCCTGCTGGCCAGCCGCGACGAGGAGACCGGCGCGGGGCTCTCCGACGAGCAGGTCAACGACCAACTGGTCAACATGCTGGTCGCCGGTTCGGAGACGACCGGGTCGGTACTGGCCTGGGTGTTTCACGAGCTGGCCGGCGCGGCCGAGGCCGAGAAGCGGCTGCACGGCGAGCTCGACGAGGTCCTGGCCGGCCGGCCGGCCACGTTCGACGACCTGCCGAACCTGCCCTACACGCGCTGGGTGATCCAGGAAGCCCTGCGCCTCTACCCGCCCTACCTGATCCTGCGCCACGCCCCCGACGGGGCCCGGCTGGGCGAGCACCGGCTCCCGGCCGGGGCGTCGATCATGATCAGCCCGTACGTGCTGCACCGCAACCCGCGGGTGTTCACCAGGCCGACGCGGTTCGACCCACAGCGCTGGGCGGCCGGCACCATCGGCCGCACCGACTCGGTCCCGTTCGGCCTCGGCGGCCGGCAGTGCCCGGGCTCCCACTTCGCCCTCGCCGAGCTCGCGATCCACCTGGCGACGATCGCCGGCCGGTGGCGGCTTCGCCGGGTACCGGGGCCCAGCGCCAGGGAGGTGACCAGGGGAGTGGCCGTGCACCCGGACCGGCTCCCGATGGTGGCGCAACCCCGCCAGCGGGACCAGCAGCCCGGCGACCGCCTGCGCGCCCGGCAACAGGGGTAGTCGCTTACCGCCCCCAGAGCGCCGCAATGGGCACCGAGGCGAGCCTGTCGCCAAAGGTGACGCTGTGCCGTCCGGTGTGAACAACGATGCCCTGGACGAACTGATGGCCGACAAGGTCGCGCAGGTGCGCAAGACCGCGGAAATCCTCGATCGTCACGGTGTCCATCGCCTTGGCCTCGATGCCCACGACCTGTCCGTCATCTCGTTCCAGTACGACGTCCACCTCGGCGCCACCGCTGATGCGCCAGTGGTAGAGCCGGACCGAGTTCTCGCTCCAGGTCGCCTGCTTGGCCAGTTCGTTGACGATGAAGGTCTCGATCAGCGGACCGCGAGCGGGCGCGATCGGCTTGGCGAGCGAGTCGGGAGCGATACCGAGCAGCGAGGCCGCCAGACCAGTATCGGTGAGGTGCAGTTTGGGGTGCTTGACGACCCGCGCTGCCAGGTTCCGGGACCAGCCCGGCGGCCGGTGGATCAGGAAGACGGCCTCCAGCAGTTCCACGTACCGGTTCACGGTTGTCCGGTGCAGGCCGGTCTTGTTGGAAGTATTGGCGGTGTTGTGTTCCTGGGCGGTGATCGACGCCAGGTAGGTCAGCAGGGAGGTGATAGCACTCGGCTCGTTCACCTTGGACATCTCCCGGATGTCCCGCTCGGCTATGGCGCGCACATAGCTGCGAAACGGCCTTCGAACTCACCCTGCGAGAACGGCCAGACATCGACCACCGCCACCCGGCCGGCCAGCGACTCGGTCAAGCTCGGTGTCGTCAGGAATCGGGTCGAGCCGGCCAGGACGTATCGCCCTGGTGTCGGCCTCGCATCGACCTCCGCCTTAACGGCCCGGATCAACGGATCGCCGGCTCGCTGGACCTCGTCGATGTACCGCGGCTCCGTGCCGGTGCTCGCGAACGCCACCGGATCCGCGATCGCGGCCTGCAGCAGTTGCTCGTTGTCCAGGTTGAGCAGCGTCCCGCCAAACTGGTCCCGCATCGCCCGCAGCAGCGTGCTCTTGCCCGCTTGACGAGGACCGTTCAGCACCACGCCACGGAATGAGGACAGGTACTCCCGTACCACCGCGCTGCAGGCACGAGGGAGCTCCCGCCCTGTCATGCATGCTTCCAGGTAGGTTCCATCGACCGCGGAGTGTACATTTCGCAGCCTCGTGAACCGACATTTGACAGGCCCGACGACCGACATCCTGCAGTCGCCGTGAGGCGCATCCGGGCAGCTCAGCTCCAGAGGACGCGGTTCGGTGAGGCGATCAGGCCCGGGTCAGACGGGGCGGCGGAGCCGGCACCAACCTGGTCTACGCGGCGTCCGCGAGCGGCGGCCGCGACGCGGTGGGCTCGTCGGTCTGGGCCGGCTGGTTGCGCCTGGTGGCGCGCAACACGCGAATGACGTGGTCGGGACGAAGCAGCGACTCCGGCCGGTCGAGCAGGCCGGTGACCCGGACGAACGCCTCGGACAGGGTGGTGTCG
>DASSUA010000569.1:0-7469 GCA_035707525.1 Pseudonocardiaceae bacterium | reverse complement strand
GGCAGCGACGGCGGTGGCTCGATCCGGATCCCGGCGTCGGTGTGCGGGCTGTTCGGGATCAAGCCGAGCCGGGGCCGGGTCTCGCGCGGCCCGATTGCCGGTGATGCGACGATGCTGTCGGTGATCGGACCGCTGGCCCGCACGGTCGCCGACGCGGCGGCGATGCTGGACGCGATGGCGGTGGCCCAGGAGGGCGAGCCGTTCTGGGCGCCGCCGCTGCCGGCCGGGGAGACGTTTGCCGGGCAGGTGGGCCGCGACCCGGGGCGGTTGCTGGTCGGCAGGTACGCGACGCCGGCGGTGCCCGGGGCGACGGTCGAGCCGCAATGCCTGCGCGCGTGGGAGGAGGCGAGCGCGCTGCTGGCCGAGCTCGGCCACGAGGTCGCCGATGCTGACGCGCCGGTCAACGAGGCGATCATCCCGATATTCGAGCTGGTGTGGGCGGTCGCCGCGCACAGCTACCCGGTCGATCCGGCGCGTGAGGGCGAGCTGCTGCCGCTGACCCGCTGGCTGCGCGAGCGTGGCGCGGCGGCGAGCGCGCCCGATTTCCTGCGCGCCATGCAGCAGCTGCAGCAGGTGGCGCGGTCGGCCGTGCTCGCGCATGCCCGCTTCGACGTCGTGCTCACCCCGACGGTGGCCCAGCCACCGCGGCCGGTCGGCTGGTTCTCCGGCGCCCCGCACCCGGCCGAGGACTTCGAGCGGCAGAAGCGGTTCACCCCGTTCACCGCCGTCTACAACGTGACGGGGCAGCCGGCGGTCAACGTGCCGCTGCACTGGAGCGAGGACGGGCTCCCGATCGGGGTGCAGCTCGTGGGCCGGCCGGGCGCGGAGGCGACGCTGGTCCGGCTCGGCAGCCAGCTCGAGGCGGCCCGGCCGTGGGCGCACCGCCGTCCGCTCACCTGGTAGCGGCGGCTGATCGACGAGTGGACTACGGTACGGCCGTGACCGTCTGGGAAACCATCGCGGTGTTCGTGCTGATCCCGCTAGCGATCTACGGCGTGCTCGCGCTGCTGACCCTGCGGCAGAAGTTCGCCGGCAAGGCGCGGTACCGGCCCGGCGGCAGTTGGGACTACGAGCCGGTCTGGTGGACCGGCAACCCGGAAGGCATCGGCGCTACCAGCACCCCGGCCCCGCCCCTGACCTCGCCGGCCGCGGCGTCGGTCCGGCAGAACCGCCCCGTCACCCGCGGAGGTGCCCGTGGCAACTGGTGACCACCACTCGACCAGTCTGGCGCACCCGGACGAGGAGCTGCCGGTCGGCGCCGTCGTGACCGGCAGCGGCCGGATCTCGGCCGCCAAGATGGTCACCGACGGCTCGGAGCCGTCGCCGTTCAGCCCGGTGCAGCTCTCGCTGCTCGACGAGGCGCTGACGGTCGCCTCGCGCACCAGTGGCCTGCCGTTCTCGGTCTACCTCGGCGCGCTGGAGGGCAACACCCGGGAGCGCGCCGAGAGCCTGCAGTCGCTCTCGCCCGATCCGGAGCGCGCCGTGCTGATCGCCGTGTCGCCCGGCCAGCGCGTCGTCGAGGTCGTCACGGGCCCGGAGGCGTCCCGCCGCCTGCCGGACCGCAGCTGCCGGCTCGCGGTGATGAGCATGGTCGCCTCCTTCAAGGAAGGCGACCTGATCGGCGGCGTGGTCTCCGGCCTGCGCATGCTCTCCGACCAGGCCGGCGCCCTGCACCGCTAGACCCTTCCGCTGACTCAGCGATAATCGGCCGTTACGTAGAGTAGCCCTCGCTGGATGTCGAAACCTCGGCGGCTTCTTTTGCTCTGACAGCCAGCTGGCATCGCCTGTTTCCGCAGGTTGCGGCGGCGAGGCCCTGGTCAGCGGCGCGCGCCAGCTGGCTCTCAAAGCAAAGGAATTCGGGAAGATCATTTTCGCCCTGGGAAGGTTACTGAGGGTTAGCAACAGCTGCTATTAGTAGTGGCTATGCAGCCGCAAGTGGGCTAGCCGAGCAGCTCCAGGAGCTGGGCGGGGCTTATGTTGCCGCCGCTGCAGACCAGGACGATGTCGCGGCCGGCGAACCGGGGTGGGTCGGCCAGCACCGCGGCCAGGGCGGCGGCGCCGGCCGGTTCGACCAGGTTGCGGGTCTTCTCGATCAGCAGCCGGGTCGCCGCGCGCAGCTCGTCATCGGAGACCAGCACGAAGTCCGACAGCAGCTCCCACAGGATGCGTTGCGGCAGGGCGAACGCGGTTCGCGTGGCGAGGCCCTCCGCGATCGTCGACATCTGAGCCGTGCGCAGCTCGCGGGCCCGCCATGACTCGTACGCCGCCGGCGCCGCTGACGACTGCACGCCGATGATCTCGACCGACGGGGACACGGTGGACGCGACCAGGCAGGCGCCGGCCGCGCCGCTGCCGCCGCCGATCGGCAGGACGATCGCCTGCACGTCGGGCCGCTCGGTGAGGATCTCCAGCGTTTCGGTGGCCACGCCCGCGATCAGCAGCGGCTCGTCGCCGGAGTGCACGTAGCGCAGGCCCTGCGCGTCGGCGAGCTTCTCGCAGTGCTCCCGCGCGTCGTCGAAGTCGCTTCCATGGAAGACGATGTCGGCGCCGAGGCCGCGCATCGATTCGACCTTGACCGGGTTGGCGTTCTCGGGCACGCAGACCGCGGCGCGAACGCCGAACAGCCCGGCCGCGTAGGCGATCGACTGCCCGTGGTTGCCGGTGGACGCGGTGATGACGCCACGCTCGCGCTCGGCGCCGGACAGGCGCGACACCAGGTTGATCCCGCCGCGCACCTTGAACGCGCCAACCGGCTGGTGGTTTTCGTGCTTGACCAAGACCCGGGCGCCGGTCAGCCGGTCCAGCGCCGGGTAGCGGTGCAGCGGCGTCGGCCGCAGGTACGGCCGGATGCGGTTCGCCGCGTCGAGTACGTCGGTGAACGCGGGGGCGGCCGGCAGGTTCACACCGCGTCGAACTCGCGCGCCGCCAGCGCCCGGACGATGCCTGCCCTGCCCTCGGCGACGAGCCGGCGCAGCGCGTCCGGGTGGCCGTCGGCGGCGAGCCAGCCGTCGGCGGCGGCCACCGTGCCCGGGTTGACCGCCCACGCCGGGAACAGCCGCTCGACGACCGGCTGGGCCCGCTCGCTGGTGCGCCGGGCCCACACGTCGGAGACGTCGGCGAAGTACCGCTCGGTGAACGGCTGGAGCAGGGACCGCTGCGACGGGTGCGAGAACCCGGCGATGATCGCCTCGTTGATCGCGTTCGGCAGCTCGTCGTCGTGCACCGCGCGCCGCCACGCGGTGGCCTTCGCCTCCGGCGTCGGCACCAGTGCCCGCGCCCGCTCGGCCTGCCGCAGCCCGGTCGCCGTCGGGTCGCGCTCGACCTCCGCCGAGATCGCCGTCTCGCCGCCGCCGCCGTGGGCGACGAGCGCCTGCAGCAACCGCCAGCGCAGGTCGGTGTCGACCTCGAGCCCCTCGAGGGTTCGGGTGCCGTCGAACAGGCCGCGCAGGAACGCCAGCTCGTCGGGCCCGAGCACGACCGAGGTCAGCGCGTTGAGGTAGGCGAGCTGGTGGTCCGAGCCCGGCTCGGCGGCCCCGACCAGCTCGAGCAGGCGCGCCGAGTAGGCCGGCCAGCCTTGCTCGGCGGCCCACGCCGGGTCCGCGTACGAGCCGAGCGCCGTCTGCGCCTGCAACAGCAGCCGCTGCACGACGCCCACCTCGCTCTCGCCGTTGACGCCGCCGCTGACCAGCGCGACGAAGTCGCGCGCCCGCAGCTCCGCCTCCCTTGTCATCTCCCAGGCCGCCGACCAGCACAGCGTGCGCGGCAGCGGGTCGGCGACGTCGCCGATGCGGTCGACGAGCGTGGTGAGCGAGCCCGGGTCCAGCCGGACCGAGCAGTAGCTCAGGTCGTCGTCGTTGACCAGCACGAGCTTGCCGCGCGGCACGCCGACCAGGTCCGGCACCTCGGTCCGCTCGCCGGTGACGTCGAGCTCGACGCGGTGGATGCGGACCAGCCGCCCCTGCGGGTCGTCGTCGTAGACGCCGATCGCGAGCCGGTGGTCGCGCAGCTCGCCGCGGCCGGGACGGGCCCCGCCCTGCAGCACCGCGAACGAGCTGAACGTGCCGTCGCCGGCGACCTCGAACTGCGGGCGCAGCAGGTTCAGCCCCGTGGTCTGCAGCCATTGGCCGCACCACGCCGAGAGGTCACGCCCGGAGGCCTCCTCCAGGGCGGCGAGCAGGTCGCGCAGCGTGGCATTGCCCCAGGCGTGCTTGTCGAAGTACACCTTCAGGCCGGCCAGGAAGTTGTCCAGCCCGACGTAGGCGACCAGCTGCTTGAGCACCGCGGCGCCCTTGGCGTAGGTGATGCCGTCGAAGTTGACCTCGACGTCCTGCAGGTCGCGGACCTCGCAGGCGATCGGGTGCGTCGAGGGCAGCTGGTCCTGCCGGTACGCCCACGACTTCTCGATGTTGGCGAACGTGGTCCAGGCGTGCCGGTACTCGGTCGCCTCGGCCTGCGAGAGCACCGCGGCCCAGGTGGCGAACGACTCGTTGAGCCACAGGTCGTCCCACCACCGCATGGTGACCAGGTCGCCGAACCACATGTGCGCCATCTCGTGCAGCACCGTCTCGGCGCGGCGCTCGTAGAAGTACCGGGTGACCCGGCTGCGGAAGACGTAGTCCTCCAGGAACGTCACGCAGCCGGCGTTCTCCATGGCGCCGGCGTTGAACTCGGGCACGAAGCACTGGTCGTACTTGCCGAACGGGTACCGCACCTCGAAGGCCCGGTGGAAGAAGTCGAAACCCTGCCTGGTCTCGGTGAACAGGCGGTCGGCGTCCAGGTAACGGGCCAGCGACGCGCGGCAGTAGAGGCCCAGCGGGATGCCGTCGTGCTCCTCGCGCCACTCGGCGTAGGGCCCGGCGACCAGCGCGACCAGGTAGGTGCTCATCGGCTTGGTGCGTTCGAACTCGTGGCGCACGCCGCCGCCCGGGTCGCCCGTGTCGGTGCCGGCCGCCGCCGCGTTGGAAACGACCTTCCAGTCGGCCGGGACCGTCGCCCGCATGACGTAGGTGGCCTTGAGATCGGGCTGGTCGAAGCACGCGAACATGCGCTTGGCATCGGCGGTCTCGAACTGCGTGTACAGGTACACGTTGCCGTCGAGGGGATCGACGAACCGGTGCACGCCCTCGCCCGTGTTCATGTACCGGCACTGCGCGTCGACCACGAGCTCGTTGGTCTCGGCCAGCTCGGGCAGCGGGATGCCGGCGTCCTCGCGGTAACCGGAGACGTCGAGCTCGACGCCGTTGAGCACCGCGCTGCTCACGCCGGCCGCGATCAGGTCGACCCAGCTCGAGGCGCCGGGGCGCCGGCACGAGAAGTGCACCGTCGTGGTGGACCGGAACGTGGTGTCACCCGGCTTCCCGCCGCCGTCGGTGAGATCGAGCTCGATCGTGTAGGAGTCGACGTCGAGCAGCTCAGCGCGCTGCTGTGCCTGCTCTCTGGTGAGATTGGGGGCGGCCACTGCTGATCTACCTTCGTCTCGTCGGTCACACGTCCAACCCGCATCCAATCACGAACGGGAGGGGCAGGTGCGGCGTCGAGCTTCCGCTTTACGCCAAGTCTGGGGCGTGCGGGAAGAAGCGGTAGGCCCGCGGTGTTGCGATGGTGTCAGCAGTTCGAACAACAGCAGCACTCGAACAACAGCAGTACGAGCAGACAGCAAGGGGAACAGCTATGCCGGTCGCCGATAAGAGCACCACCCGCGTCGACTTCTGGTTCGACCCGGTGTGCCCGTGGGCGTGGATCACCTCCCGCTGGATGCTCGAGGTCGAGAAGGTGCGCGACATCGACCTGCACTTCCATGTGATGTCGCTCTCGGTGCTCAACGAGGGGCGCGACGTGCCCCCGGAGTACCGGGAGGGGATCGCCAAGGCGTGGGGCCCGGTGCGGGTCGCGGTGGCGGCCGCCCAGAGCAAGGGCGACGAGGTGCTGCGCGACCTGTACACCGCGCTCGGCACCCGCATCCACAACGAGCGCAATGAGGACATCGAGGCGGTCATCGGCCAGGCCCTCGCCGAGGTGGGCCTGCCGGCGGAGCTCGCCCAGGCGGCCGCCGACACCAGCTACGACCAGGCCGTCCGCGAGTCCCACCACCGCGGCATGGACCCGGTCGGCATGGACGTCGGCACCCCGACGATCCACGTCGAGGGCGTGGCGTTCTTCGGGCCGGTGCTGTCCAGGATCCCGCGCGGCGAGCAGGCCGGCGAGGTGTTCGACGGGGCCCGGTTGCTCGCCGGCTACCCGCACTTCTTCGAGCTGAAGCGGACCAGGACCGAGGACCCCGACTTCAGCTGATCTGTGACAGGCTCGGGGTAGGTAGTACCAGAACTGTCACGTCCCTTGGAGGGTCACTCAGATGGCCGTGCCGACAGCCACCACTCGTACCGACCACCTCATCGGCGGCGAGCACGTCCCTGGCTCAGCTGTGCGGATCGACGTCGTGAACCCGGCCACGGAGGAGGTCATCGGCACGGTGCCGGCCGGCACCGCCGCCGAGGTCGACGCCGCCGTCGTGGCCGCCCGCTCGGCCTTCGCCACGTGGTCGGTCACGCCGCCCGAGGAGCGGGCGGCGGCCGTGCGCCGCATCGCCGAGGGCCTGGCGGCCCGGCGCGGCGAGATCGCGGCCACGATCACCGCCGAGATGGGCTCGCCGATCACGTTCGCGACCAAGGTGCAGGCCGCCCTGCCGGTCGCCACGTCCTCGGGCCTGGCCGACCTGCTCGACGGCTTCCCGTGGACCGAGGAGCTGGGCAACTCGCTCGTGGTCCGCGAGCCGGTCGGGGTGGTCGGGGCGATCACGCCGTGGAACTACCCGCTGCACCAGGTCGTGAACAAGGTCGTGCCGGCGCTCGCCGCCGGCTGCACGGTCGTGCTCAAGCCGAGCGAGGTCGCCCCGCTGACCGCGGGCATCCTGGCCGAGATCATCGCGGACGCCGGCGTGCCGGCCGGGGCGTTCAACATCGTGCACGGCGTGGGCCCGGTGGTCGGCGAGGCGCTCGCCGCGCACCCGGACGTCGACATGGTGTCGTTCACCGGCTCGACCAGGGCCGGGCGTCGGGTGGCGGCGCTCGCGGCCGAGACGGTCAAGCGGGTCGCCCTCGAGCTCGGCGGCAAGTCCGCCAACATCGTGCTCGACGACGCGGACCTCGGCCTCGCGGTCAAGGTCGGCGTCGCCAACTGCTTCATCAACGGCGGCCAGACGTGCACCGCCTGGTCGCGCATGCTGGTCCCGGCGTCGCTGCACGACGAGGCCGTCGACCTCACGGTCGCGGCGGCCGGCAAGTACACGGTCGGCGACCCGACCGATCCGGGCACCCGGATCGGTCCGATGGTGTCGCAGGCGCAGCGCGACCGCGTTCGGAGCTACGTCACCAAGGGCCTCGATCAGGGTGCCAGGCTGGCGTGCGGCGGCGCGGACGCGCCGGAGGGCCTCGATCGCGGGTTCTACGTGCGGCCGACGGTGTTCGCCTCGG
>DASSUA010000568.1:0-9928 GCA_035707525.1 Pseudonocardiaceae bacterium | reverse complement strand
GGGGCGTCCCAGGGCGACGGCTCATCGACACTGCCCCCTTGTGGCCAGCTATTAGGAAAGTTTACTGTTAGTTTTCCAACCAAGGTAACACGGAAGGCGCGATCAACGTGCGGCGTTCAGCTTTCGCGGCCATCGCGGCGGCCGCCCTCCTGACAGGTTCAGCGCTCGGGGGCTGTGGTGACTCAAACGAGCAGACCCAGCCCGGCACCGGCAAGCTCACGGTTTGGATGATGGGCAGCGGGAGCCCGGACCAGACCTCCTTCCTCGACGGTGTCGAACAAGACTTTCAACGCAAGCATCCCGGAACCGACGTCGAGGTCCAGTACGTGCCCTGGGGCGAGGCGTCCAAGAAGTTCCAGACGGCACTGGCCGGCGGTGGCGGCCCCGACGTCACCGAGGTCGGCAACACCGACACCCAGTCGTGGGCGGCCCAGGACGCGTTCGCCGATCTGACCGAACGGGCCAAGGGCTGGCCCGAGGCCCGCGACATCGTCCCCAGCATGCTGGAAAACGACAAGTTCGACGGTCAGACGGTCGCGCTGCCCTGGTACGCCGGCGTGCGGGCGATCTACTACCGCACCGACTGGTTCGCCGAACTGGGCATCGAGCTGCCGGCGACCCAGCAGGAACTGGTCGAAGCCGCGAAGAAGATCCAGGCGGCCAAGCCAGGCGTGTCGGGCCTGGCGGTCGCCGGGGACTACAACTTCGCGCTGTTCCCGTTCATCTGGTCGCACGGCGGCGAGATCGCGACCAAGCAGGGCGACACCTGGAAGGCCGGCGTCGACTCGCCGAGCGCCAAGCGCGGCATCGACTTCTACACCGGGCTGGTCACCCGCGCGCAGGTCTCCCCGCCCGCGTCGATCTCCTGGAACGAGCTCGAGCCGCAGAAGCAGTTCGCCCTCGAGAGGGCCGGCATGATCATCGCCGGGAACTGGGCGCAGACCGAGATGGCCAAGGACAACCCGAACATCACCAAGGTGATGGGCTCCTTCCCGGTGCCGGGCACTTCGCCGGGCAAGATCGCGCCCGCCTTCGCCGGCGGCTCGGACCTGGCGATCTGGAAGGACAGCCCCAACGCCGACCTCGCCTGGGACTACCTGACCGTGCTGCTCTCCAAGCAGAACTCGCTGGAGTGGGCCAAGCAGAGCAAGTTCTTCCCCGCCTACAGCGACCTGCTCGCCAGCGACGACTTCCAGTCCGACGCGGTCATGGCCGGGTTCGCCAAGCAGTTGACCGAGACCAAGATGGTGCCGCTGACGCCAGCCTGGGTCGAGGTCGACAAGAACAAGGCCGTCCTGCAGAACATGGTGCGAAAGATCATGCAGGGCGAGCAGTCGGTGGACGAGGCGGCGGCCGCGGCGGCGGCCGAGATGAACAAGATCCTCAACTCGACGTGACGCCGACGCAGACGCAGACGCAGACGCAGACGTGACGCTGACCCCGGCGCGCCCGCCGTCCGAGCTGCGGCCGGCGGGCGCGCTCCCGCGCGGCACGGTCCCGGCGCGCCGCTGGAGAAGGCGCCGCGTGGCGTGGGCGCCGTACCTGCTGCTGACACCGGCCGGTGCGGTGCTCGGTCTGCTCCTGCTGTGGCCGCTGGTGCGGATCGCGGTCATGTCGTTGCAGGAGATCGGCCTGCGGCAGCTTCGCGGCGCCCCGACCCGGTGGGTCGGTCTGGACAACTACCGCGAGATCCTGGCCGACCCGTTCTTCTGGCGGGTGCTGGCCAACACCGTCGGGTTCGCCGTTGTCACGGTGACCCTGACGCTGGTCGCCGGCACCCTGGTCGGGCTGCTGCTGAACCGGCTCGGCCGGCGGATGGCCGCGTTCGTCGCCAGCGGCGTGATGCTGGCCTGGGCGGTGCCGTCGATCACCGCGAGCATCGTGTTCCGCTGGCTGTTCAACGACACCTACGGGATCGTCAACTGGACCCTCGACCGGCTGCCGGACCCGCTGGCGCAGCTGCTGTTCGGACGAGCCGAATTCGCCGGCTTCTCGTGGTTCAACAGCACCTCCACGACGTTCGCCGTGCTGGTGACCGTCGTGGTCTGGCAGTCGTTCCCGTTCGTCGCGGTGACCGTGCTCGCCGGCTGCAAGACCGTGCCGACCGAGCTGTACGAGGCCGCCCGCATCGACGGCGCGAGCGGCTGGCGCACGTTCTGGTCGATCACGTTGCCGATCCTGCGGCCGGTGTTCGCGGTGCTGGTGATCCTCTCGACGATCTGGGACTTCAAGGTGTTCACCCAGCTGTACGTGATCGCGGGCCTGGCCCACCGGGACGCCTACATGCTCTCGCTCTACGCCTACGCCGAGGCCTTCGCCAGCCCGCCCCGATTCGGCACCGGCTCGGCGCTGGCCGTGGTGCTGGTGCTGATCCTGCTCACCGTGACCGTCGGCTACGTGCGGCTGACCCTTCGCCAGGAGCAGCTGTGAGACGCCTCGCGCTCAATACCACCGGGCTGGTCGTGTTCGCGATCGCCGTCTTCCCCGTGCTGTGGATGGTGGGCACCGCGTTCAAGCCGACGCCGGAGATCTTCTCCACGACGCCGCGGCCGGTCCCCGCCGATCCGACGCTGTCGCACTTCGCCGAGGTGCTGACCGGTGACCTCGTCCCGGGCACGCCGTTCTGGCAGTTCCTGGTCAACAGCTCGGTGGTGGCCGTCGCCACCGTGGTGATCTCGGCGCTGCTGGCCCTGCTGGCCGCGACCGCCGTGGCGCGCCACCGGTTCCGGTTCCGGACCACGGTGTTGATCATGCTGCTGGTCGTGCAGATGGTGCCGCTGGAGGCGCTGGTCATCCCGCTGTTCGTGACGATGCGCCGGCTCGGCCTGCTGGACAGCCTCAGCGGCCTCGTCGTCACCTACGTCGGCTTCTCGCTGCCGTTCGCGGTGTGGATGCTGCGCACGTTCGTCGCCGCCGTCCCGGTAGATCTGGAGGAGGCCGCCGCGATCGACGGCGCTGGGCCGTGGCAGTCGTTCTGGCGAATCCTGTTCCCGCTGGTGGCGCCCGGTCTGGTCGCGACCAGCATCTTCTCGTTCATCACCGCGTGGAACGAGTTCGTCTTCGCGTTGACCTTCATGTCGCACCAGGACGGCTACACGCTGCCGGTGGCGCTGTCGTTCTTCTTCGGGCGGGACACCACGGACTGGGGCGCGGTGATGGCCGCCTCGACCCTGCTCACCCTGCCGGTCGTGGTGTTCTTCCTCGCCGTGCAACGGCGAATGGTCGGCGGCCTGGTCTCCGGAGCGGTCAAGGGCTGAGCGGTCGCGAAACCGCGTGTCCGGAAAACACCGCACGGGCGCGCCACTAGCCTTGCGGCACCGTGTGATCGCGGCCGTGTCCATGGAGGTTTCGAATGTCTCAGCCACCGCCCGCCGACGACCACGAGGGCGCGGCGAGCCGGCCAGCAACCCCGTCCTCGGATCAGCCCGAACCCAAGCCATCGCCCGAACACCCCGAGGAGTCCGACCGGACGCAGCGGGTCGAGGTGACCCCACCCGCCCAGCGGCAGGCCCCCGAGCCGGATCCGAACGCCGACGTCACCCAGCGGGTCGAGCTGCCGACCCACACGAGCGGCGCCGAACCCCCCGCCTCAGCCATCGATACCGGCCAGGCCGCGGCGACCGGTCGTGCCCAGGCGGCCACCGGTGCCCCGGCCGCCGGGCGTACCGAAACGGACGACACGCGTACGCAAACGGACGACACGCGTTCTCTAACGGACGACACGCCGAGGGGTTCGGCGGCGACCGAGCGGCGGGAGCAGCAGTGGCCGCCGGACGACTCGGCCGACACCCCGCCGACCGGCATGCGGGCGCTCCCCCGGCGGCAGCCGTGGGAGGACATGGAGACGCCGGCCCACGGCATCCCGGCCCAGCGGCCGCCGGCCGCGCGGGCGCAGGCGCCGGCGACCGCGGTGCGGCCGGCGCTCCGGCGGGACCGGCTGTGGGTGCACTTCGGGTGGGAGGCGCTGCTCGTGCTCGGCGTGGCCCTCAGCGCGCTCCTGCTCGGCTACCTGGACGGCGACCCGTTCACCAACGAGTCGAGCCTGCGCAACCTCGCGTTGCAGGTGGGGATCCTCGGCCTGCTGGCGAGCGGGTTGGCGCTGTCGCTGCGGGTGGCGGCGCCCAACCTCGCGGTCGGCTCGGTGGCCACGGCCGCCGGGGTGGGGCTGGTATGGCTGCTCAACGACCGAAATGAGGAGCTGACCGCCGCGGTCGGGCTCGTGCTGCTGGCGGCGGCCGGCGCCGGGCTCGTGCTGGCGATTGTCGTGGTCGGGCTGAACGTGCCGGCGTGGGCCGCCACGCTCGGGGCCGCCGCGGCACTCGATGGCGCCGCGTTCGCGGTCTACGACGGCCGCCTCGTCGGGCTCGACTCGCAAGCCGGCCAGTCGGTGATCGACCAGGGTTGGCTGTGGTTCGGGGTGTTCGCCGCGATCTCGGTGGTTGGCGGTGCGCTGTGGGCGATCCCGGCGGTGCGCGAGCGCCTGTCCGGCACCCGCAGCGAACGCGACCCGGCCGCCCGGCCCGGTGCTGCGGCGGGCCTGGGCGCGACGCTCGGCCTGGTCGGTTCGTGCGTGCTGGCCGCGGGCAGCGGCATCCTGCTCACCCTGACGGTGCGCGCTCCAGGAACCAGCTCGTTCATGCTGCTCGCGGCGCTGGGCGCCGCGCTGCTGGGCGGGGTGAGCGTCTTCGGCCGGCGGGCCGGCGTCTTCGGCACGCTGCTCGCCGTCATCGTGATCGTGCTGCTGCGGGAGGCGCTGGTCGTCGGGCAGCAGGGCGCGGTGTGGAAGCTGGGCCTGCTGGCCGGCGCGGCCATCCTGGTCGGCCTCGCCGTCACCCGGGTGCTCGAAGCCGCCGGACGCCGGCGCACCCCGGTCTAGATCCCACGGCCTAGGCTTGGGTCCCATGGCGCAGCAGTTCGTGATCATCGGCGCGGGGCTGGCCGGGGCCAAGGCCGCGCAGGCACTGCGGGATCAGGGATACGACGGCGACGTGGTGCTGATCGGCGACGAGCGGCACCGCCCGTACGAGCGCCCGCCGCTGTCCAAGGACTACCTCGCGGGCAAGGCGGAACGCGACTCGGTGTTCGTCCACTCCCCCGAGTGGTACGGCGAGCACCGCGTCGAGCTGCGGCTCGGCGCCGCGGCGACGGCAGTCGACCGCTCCGCCCGCCAGGTCACGCTCGACGGCGGCGGCACGGTCGGCTACCACCGGCTGCTGCTGGCCACCGGGGCGAGCCCGCGGCGGTTGCCGGTGCCGGGCGCGGACGCCGAGGGCGTCCACTACCTGCGGCGGATCGGTGACAGCGAAGCCATCCGCTCGACGTTCGGCGGCCGGCTGGTGATCGTGGGCGCCGGCTGGATCGGCCTGGAGGTGGCGGCCGCCGCCAGGCAGGCCGGCTCCCAGGTCACCGTCATCGAGGTGGCCGAACTGCCGCTGCTGGGCGTGCTCGGCCCGCAGATCGCCACCGTGTTCGCCGACCTGCACCGCGACCAGGGCGTCGACCTGCGGCTGTCCACCCAGCTCGCCGAGATCACCACGGCCGGCGGCCGGGCAACCGGCGTGCGGCTCGCCGACGGCACCGTCATCGACGCCGACGCCGTGGTCATCGGCGTCGGCGTTCGGCCCAACACCGACCTCGCCGAGGCCGCCGGGCTCACGACCGACAACGGCGTCCTGGCCGACGCGACCCTTCGCACCAGCGACGACGACGTGTTCGCCGCCGGCGACGTCGTCAACGCCATGCACCCCCTGCTCGGCAGGCACATCCGCGTCGAGCACTGGGCCAACGCCCTCAACCAGCCGGCGACCGCCGCCGCCTCGATGCTCGGCGGCACGGCGCCCTACGAGGAGCTGCCGTACTTCTATACGGACCAGTACGACCTGGGGATGGAGTACGTCGGCTACGTCGAGCCCGGCCGCTACTCGCGCGTCGCCGTCCGCGGCGACACCGGTGCCCGCGAGTTCGTCGCGTTCTGGCTGGACGATCGGAACTGCGTGCTCGCCGGCATGAACGTCAACGTGTGGGACGTCGTCGACCCGATCAAGGCCCTGATCCGCTCCCGCCGGCCGGTCGACCCGGCAGCCCTGGCGGACCAGCAGACCGACCTCGCCGAGCTAGCGACACCCTGAGCTGGGCTGACGCCGGCCACACCCATACGAACCGCATGACGGCATACGTACCGGAACGGACGTCACGCGTACCGAAACGTGCAACATGCGTACCGAAACGGACGACACGCGGTTAGTTGGGGCGTGCCTCGCGGAGGCGGCGGGCGGCGTCCTCGGGTAGCACGTCGTTGCTGAACGCACCCATGCCGGACTCGGTCCCGGCGAGGTACTTGAGCCTGCCGGGCGCCCGGCGGACCGAGAACAGCTCCGCGTGCAGCCAGGCGAGGTCGCGGTCGGCGCGCACCGGAGCCTGGTGCCAGGCGGCGATGTAGGGCAGCGGCTCGTCATAGAGGGCCTCCATGCGGCGCAGCACGTCGAGATAGACCGCCGCGAGCGAGTCGCGTTCGGCACCGGTCAGCGCCGGCAGGTCGGGCACCTGGCGGTGCGGGTAGACGTGCACCTCGACGGGCCAGCGGGCGGCGGGCGGGACGAACGCGGTCCAGTGCTCGTTGCCCGCGACGACCCGGGTGCCGTCGGCCCGCTGCGCCGCGAGCACGTCCCCGTACAGGTTGCGGCCGGTCCGTTCCAGGTGCGCCCGGACGTTGCGCAGCTGCTGCCTGGTCCGCGGGGTGACGAACGGGAAGGCGTAGATCTGGCCGTGCGGGTGGTGCAGCGTCACCCCGATCTCCTGGCCGCGGTTCTCGAACGGGTAGACCTGCTCCACGACCGGGAGCGAGGACAGCTCCGCGGTCCGGTCGGCCCAGGCGTCGACGACGAGCCGGGCGCGTTGCACCGGCAGCGTGGCGAACGAGGCGGCGTGGTCGCTGGTGAAGCACACCACCTCGCAGCGCCCGCTGTCACCGGCGAGCGTGGGGAAGCGGTTCTCGAACACCACGACCTCGTAGTCCGGCGCCGGGACCTCGGTGTACCGCCCGCCGCGCGACGGGCACAGCGGGCACTGCGCGGCCGGCGGCAGGTAGGTCCGGTGCTGCCGGTGGGAGGCCACCACGACCCACTCGTCGAGCAGCGGATCGTGCCGCGGCTGGGAGTCCGTGGCCACCGGCCCGAGCTCGCGCGGATCGGCCGCCACGACCCGCGGATCACCGCCGGAGTCGTAGAAGATGACCTGTCGGCCGTCGGCCAGCTTGGCGGCGGTACGCATCACGAGCGCAATTATCGTTGGCCGGTGGAGCTAGCTGATCTGCAACAGCAGTGGAAGCAGGACCTCGTCTCGTGGGCCATTCCCGACTCGATCGTCGCGGCCACCGACGAGTCCCCGTGGGTGCTGCCACGCGAGGTGTTCACCGGACGGGCGCGGCGGCAGGTGCGCAACCCGGTCGGCCGGTCGTTCGAGATCGCGTGGCAGGCACTGGACCCGCCCGGCACCGTGCTCGACATCGGGTCGGGCGCCGGAGCGGCGTGCCTACCGCTGGCCGCGCGCTGCACCGGGCTGACGGCCGTCGACTCCGACCGTGCGCTGCTGGACGACCTCGCGGCGCAGGCGAACGAGCTCGGGGTGGCCACCAAGACCGTCCAGGGGCGGTGGCCGGACGCCTCCGACCTCGTCCCGGTGGTGGACGTGGTCACCTGCCACCATGTCCTGTACAACGACCCGGATCCGGTGTCGTTCCTGCAGGCCATGACCTCGCACGCGCGCCGGCTGGTGGTGCTGGAGAAGACCGTCCGGCATCCGCTGACCGACCTGAACGAGCTGTGGCTGCGCTTCCACGGGATCCGGCGGCCGACCGGCCCGACGGCGATGGACGCGGTCGCGATCCTGCGCGCGATGGGGCTCGAGCCCCAGTATGCCGAGTGGACCCGGCCGGCCGCGGTCGAGTACCAGTCGTTCGACGACCTGGTCGACGTGACCAGGCGGCGGCTGTGCCTGCCGCCCGCGCGCGCCGGCGAGGTCGCGCAGGCACTCGCCGACCTGCGCGAGTCGCGCCCCGACCTCGGCTCCTCCGGCCGCAACTTGGTAACGATCTGGTGGTCGCCATAACCGGGCAGGCCGTCTGCAGGCCGTAGTGTCGCGGCGGTGCGCGCCATCCAGATCACCGAGTTCGGCGGCCCCGAGGTCCTGACCCCCACCGAACTGCCCGATCCCGAGCCGGCCGACGGCCTCGACGTGCTCGAGGTGTCGGCCGCCGGGATCAACTACGCCGACACCCACCAGGTGCGCGACGACTACCTGTCGCGCCAGCACCTGCCGCTGGTGCCGGGCAACGAGGTCGTCGGCACCAGGCCGGACGGGACCAGGGTCGTCGCCGTGGTGGCCGGCGGGTACGCGGCCAAGGCGCTGGCCCACCCGTCGACGTCGTTCCCGGTGCCCGACGGCGTCGACGACGGCCAGGCGCTCGCGCTGCTCGTGCAGGGCCTGACCGCGTGGCACCTGCTGCGCACGTCGGCGCACCTGCAGCCGGGCGAGAGCGTCGTGGTGCACGCCGCGGCCGGCGGGGTCGGCACGCTCGCCGTCCAGCTGGCCAAGATCTTCGGGGCCGGCCGGGTGATCGGGCTCGCCTCCACCCCGGACAAGCGCGGCCTGGCCGAGAGCCTCGGCGCCGACGCCACGCTCGACCCGGCGGAGCCGGAGCTGACCGCCAGGCTCGTCGAGGCCAACGGCGGCGCCAAGGTCGACGTCGTGCTCGAGATGACCGGCGGTGCCGTGTTCGACGCCAGCCTTGACGCGCTCGCGCCGTTCGGCCGCCTGGTCGTGTTCGGCCAGGCCTCGCGCGAGCAACCGGCGCCGCTGGAACCGGCCCGGCTCATGCGTCGTTCCGCGGCGGTGATCGGGTTCTGGCTCGTGCACTGCATGCGCCGGCCGCAGCTGCTGCACGAACCCATGGCGCAGCTGCTCGACCTGGTCGAACGCGGCGAGCTGCGGCCGATCGTCGGCGGCCACTACCCGCTGGCGGACGCCCGCCGGGCGCACGAGGATCTGCTGGCCCGCCGGACCGTCGGCAAACTTGTGCTTGATCTCTAATCTAATCGAGTGATCTACTCGTCGGTTCACCGCGAGCCCTGACCCGGCTGAAGTGCCCTCGCAGAGTGGCCGTTATAGTTCGCGCCCAGCGATTTCCGCTGATCAAATTACGGGAGGGCGCGTGACTCGACGACTGGGCCTAGTGGCCAGCACACTTGCAACTTTCGGTCTCGCGCTCGTCGTAGCGCTGCCGGCCGCAGCCACGACGACCCAGCCGGACCCTGGTGACAGCAGGGCGACCGCCCGCCCGGGCAACGCGGTCACGTGCGCGCAGGCCGGCCTGCCCGGCAGCATCGTCAGCAAGGACGACATCGACTACCTCGAGAGCGACACGCACCTGCGGATCATGGATGTGGCCGACGGGTTCCAGCTGACCGGCATCGTGGTCAAGGGCGGCCCCGCCTACAACGTCTACCCGGGCCACGTGTGGGACTTCCTGCACGCCCCGATCAACCCGGGCGGCCAGATCCCGGCGATCAGCCACTGGTTCGCGTGCGGCGTCGAGGACGGCGGCACGACCGCGCCGACCACCCCGACCACCCAGCCCACGACCGGCACCAGCTCGCCGACCACGACGGGCTCGACCGCTCCGACCACGAGCGGCTCCGAGTCGACCACGTCCGAGTCGTCCGGCGCGACCAATCCGACCTCGTCGTCCGAGGTCGGCGGGGGCACCGGCCCGGGCGCCGGTGAGGACGAGGAAGAGGGCCTCGCCGACACCGGCGTGTCCACCAACGGCCTGCTCATCGGCGGCAGTGCCCTGCTGCTGGTCGGCGCCGGGCTGATCCTGGCCGTGCGTCGCACCCGCCGGCAGGCGCAGGAGTGATCCTGGCTTGACAGA
>DASSUA010000567.1:0-4843 GCA_035707525.1 Pseudonocardiaceae bacterium | reverse complement strand
GATCAGGCGCTGCCGGCGAACCCGCCGCCCGCGGGCGGCGGCGCACTCCCTGGTGGCGGCGTCTTGCCGGGTGGTGGCGCACTGCCCGGCGGTGGGGCTTTGCCGGGCGGTGGTGGCGCACTGCCGGGCGGTGGTGGCGCGGTGCCGGGTGGCGGTGGCGGCTCCGGTACCGGCGGGCCCGGTGCGGGCGGTACGAGCACGGGCGTCCCGGGTGTGTGCGGTTCGGGCGCCGGACCTGGCGGGGGAGCGGCCGGGCGGCTGGCGGGGCCGGTTGCGGGCGTTCCGATCGTTCCCGGTGGACCCGGTGGACCCGGTGGACCCGGTGGTTCCGGTGGTTCCGGTGGTTCCGCTCGGTCGGTGCTCGGGGGAGGTTCGGTTGCGCCGGCTCCGGGTGGCGGCAGCGGCTCCGGCGGCGTTGCGGGACCACGCCCGGCCGGGGTGGTAACCGGCGTTCAGTTCGACCAGGCCACCAGGTCGGGCGCAGCGTTGCGACCGCTACCCGGCCTCGACCCCGGAATGGCCGACCCGCGCGCGGCCGCCACGAGGGCGCCCGGGCTGCCGGCACCCGGCGGCCACCCGACGGGGACCACCTCCCAGCCACCCGGCGGGCTCACCGGGACCGGCCCGCCACCAAGCCAGAGTGCTCAGCCAGCCGGAACCGACGCCGACCAGACCCGACCGGTGGCCGACCGCCGCCCGCGACCGGGGCTGATGCCCGGGCTGCTCGTCGACCCGGTGGACCCGGCCGCGCAGGGGCGGCTGCCGCGGGGCGACCGGGCCGAACAGGGCGGCGCGCTCGAAGCGTTCCTGATGTTCCTGTTCCCGCAGGGCCACGAGCCGGAGCCGGCGGGCCGGCCGGCCGTCCAGGTGCCGCCGCCCCGGCCGGAGCTGGACCTGGCCGCCGGCCTGCGCTTCCCGCCGGGCGACCACCCGCGAGCCGACCTGGTGTTCAGCGGGCACGGCGCCGGAAACCAACCGGTCGTGCCGGCCCCCGGGCTGACCGGCGACTCGCCGGCCGTGCAGGCGCTGACCGCGGGCCACGACCCGCTCGGCGGCCAGCACGAGCGCGACTGGGCGCGCCGGTTCCTGGTCCGGGAGGCGATGGCCGGGCCGGCGGAGTACCCGGTGCACGCGGAGTACGCCTGGCCGCCGGCCGAGGCGTACCCGGAGGGGGCGTGCGCCCCGGGGACCGCGGAGCCCGTCGTCCTCGAACCCGGCACGCTGATCGACCGGTTCGGCGACCCGACCGGTCTGGTGCTCGCCGCCGCCGGCACCCCGTTCGGCCAGCGGTCGCTGCCGCCGGAGTACCGCTGGCACGGCTACCACTGCTACGAGGTGACGCAGCCGTTGCCGGTGTGGCGGGCGGTGTCGGCCGCGTGGTTCGGCCAGCCCGGCGGGGGCCTGCGGTACCGCACCACCCATCCCGTGCTGGACCTGCTGGCGCTCGGCTTCCTGGTCGACGTCACGCACCGCACCGACCGAGGGAGCGCCTCGTGAACGCGCAGACCGTCATCGGTTGGCTGGCGGCGGCCGGCGTGCCGCCGCAGGTCGTCTCGGTCGGAGCCGAGGCCGACAACGCGTGGTGCCTGCTGCGCGATGACACCGCCATCGACAACGACGGCGGGCCGCAGTGGGAGGTGTTCTGGCGCGAGCAGGGCAACCGCTACGACTGGGCCCGGTTCACCAACGAGCAGGTCGCGTGCTTCTACCTGTTCGGCCGGCTCACCTGGACCCAGGTCGCCAGCGGCGCCCTGACGGCACCGGCCGGTAACGACGCCGGCGGGTGACGATGTCAGCGGGTGACGATTTCAGCGGGTGACGATGTCAGCGGGTGACGAGTCAGCGGCCGATGACGACGTTGTTCGGGTCGTCGGCCAGCGGTTCGCCGTTGACCAGCGCGCGGCGGCGGACGTCCAGCGCGCGCCCGAACGCCTCGTCGTAGGTGTCACCGCAGACCACGAACGAGGCGATGTGGTCGATCTGCCGGTCGGTCGAGGCCAGCTCGCCGGGACCCCGGAAGATCTTCACGAACGGCGGTTGCGGCGACGGCAGCTCGATCGACTCCAGCCGCCGCAGGCCCCTCGGCGCGAGCAGCTCGTGCAGGCAGGTGAACCGGCGCCGCGGCAGCGGCTGTGACGGCACGCCGCCGGTGGCGAGCACCACCAGGTCGTCCTCCAGCCGCACGTCGTGGGCGAGGTTCATCGCGGCCAGCGCGTCGCCCCCGGCGAAGCGCAGGTTGAGCTCCACGAGCTCGATCGCCCCGTCGGGCGGCACGATCAGCTCGGTGTGGGTCGGGCCGTGAGCGATGCCTAGCGCGGCGTGCACGCGGGCGACCAGGTCGACGATCTCGTCGTGCCGCGGATGGTCGTAGGGGTAGGTGCTGCCCATCTCGACGGCGATGTCGCGGGCCAGCACGACGCGCGAGGTGAGCCCGATGAGGTGGTAACGGTCGCCGTGCACGTAACCCTCGACCGAGAGCAGCTCGCCGACCGCCTCCTCCTCGAGGAAGAACGCGCCGCCGCCGGTCTCCAGGTGCGGGCCGAGCACGGGCAGCGCGCCGCGGTCCGCCGACGACCACTCCGAGATCGCCTCGCGCACCTGGTCGAGGTCGGTGCAGCGGCGGACGAACGCGCTCGCCGCGCCGTGCACCGGTTTGAAGTACAGCGCCCGGTCGCCGACCGGCCACGAGCCCAGCGCGCGCGCCTCGTCCTGCTCGAAGTAGCGCAGCTTGGTCAGCCCGGCCTCGGTGAGCCGGCGCCGGACGTTGACCTTGTCGAGCAGCTCGCGCACCGCGGCCGAGCCCTTGCCGGGCAGGCCGAAGTGCTCCTGCACCAGCCCCTCGAGCGGAAGCGTCACCTCCTGCCCGGCGTACGTGCCGGCGACCGGCGCGCCGCCACACGCCGCGAGCACCTGGTCCAGGCAGGCCTCGGTGGCGGTCCACGAGTCGACCAGGTGCGAGGCCGCGACGCTCGACCTGGCGCCCGAGTACGGGCCCGACGCCGGGAACGGCAGCGTGTGGAAGACGACCACGTCGTGGCCGAGCCGGTCGGCGGCCTCGATCACCTGGTGGATGTGGTTGGTGGGTTCGAACACCAGGAACAGCGGCCGGCCGGTCAGGCCCTTGGCGTAGACGAACTTGACGTACTCGGCGGCCTCCAGCGCCGCGACCTGGTCGGCGTGCCCGGCGAGGCCGGTCGTCCACAGCGCCTGGGCGCCCTTGTCCTCCCGGTCGGCCCGCAGAGTCGCGCCCGGCTTGCACAGCTCGGCGAACATCGCCGGCTCCGGCACGCTCTCGTCGCGTTCGACGCCGAGGACCTGGCGGCCGGGCTGCGGGTAGTAGGACTGGTAGTAGGCGCCGCAGCCGCGCGGCGGGGTCGGCGCGACGGGGGTGCCGGCGAGCACGTCGACCCAGTCGTCGCCGAGCGAGCGTCCGGTCTGCAGCCGGACGCTGTCGTAGATGTAGCCGCCGCCGACCCTCGGGTTGACCTCGATCAGCTCGCACCGGACGCCGCCCTGGCCGGACGCCACCCGCAGCTCGACGTGGTAGCAGCCGGCGTCGAGGCCGAGCGCGCTCAGCGCGCGGTCCATGTGCTCGCGCGCCGCGTCGACCTCGGCGGCCGTGAGCCCGACCGGCGGCGACGCGAACGCTCGCTCGAGCACGGTCTCGGCGGTGAAGTCGAGCTGCGTCTTCTCGTGCTCGATGGCGAACCGGGTCCGGCCGTCCTGGCGGATGATCTCGAAGCTCAGCTCGCGCCCGTCGATGAAGGTCTCGGCGATCAGCTCGTTGCCGGCGAAGTAGGCGGCGAGCCCGTCGCCCTCGCCCGGGCCGCGCTCGAACGCCGCGACCTGCTCGGCCACCTCGGCCCAGGACGCGGCCACCCGGGTGCACAGCGAGCCGGCGCCGCGGCGCGGCTTGACGATGTGGCGCTCGCCGCGGTCGAGGCGCTCGCGAAGCGCCGGGTCCGACAGCAGGAACGGCCGCAGCTCGGAAAGGCCGCGCTCGACGAGCCGGCGGCGCATCAGGTGCTTGTCCAGTGCCAGTTCCAGGGCCTGCGGGGAGGCGTCGTGCGCGCCGAGCACCTCGTTGGCCCGCGCCATGACGTCGCGCTGCTCGTCGAACACGCTGAAGCAGAACGCGCAGCCGGGCAGGTCGCGGAGCTGGCCGAGCACGTCGCCGGCCGAAAGGTTCACCGAGCCGCTCATGGCGTGGCCGACGCCCAGCTTCGCGCACACCCGGTCGAAGGCGGCCCCGCCGTCGGGCGCCGCCGACGACAGCACGAAGGGCTCGAAACCCTTGCCGCGCAGGAATTCCACCAGCGTCGCCGTCAGCCGCGAACCCTGCGAAACCAGCAGCAAAGACCTCATGGGCGCTCCAGTACTCCAAAGGAAGATGCGGTGCGGAAACGAGGTTTCAGGCGGTGGCGACCGCGAGCCGCTCGCGTACCCGGCGGTGCGTCTCGGCTGCCGGCTCGACGCCATCGGCGACCCCGGCGTAGCTGCCGGCGACCTGGTGGCCGGCGCACACCGCGAGCACGCGCTCGGTGGCGTCGTCGACGTTCGACCAGGACGGCACCTGGTGCGTCGCGGCGACCGTGACCAGCCCCTCGGGCAGCGCGCCGGTGTGGAAGACGACGACGTCGTGGCCGTCCCGGCCGGCGTCGGCGATCACCCGCGGCGCCTCGCCGGCCGGCTGGAGCACCAGGAACAGCGGCCGGCCGGTCAGCCCGGTCGGGTAGACGAACGACACGTAGTCGTGCCCGATGAGCGTCTCGACGGTCTCCCGGTGGTTCGCCAGGTCGGTGCGCCACATCGCCATGGCGGCCCGGTCGGCGCGGTCCGGTCG
>DASSUA010000566.1:0-6420 GCA_035707525.1 Pseudonocardiaceae bacterium | reverse complement strand
CGGCGCAAGCCGGTGCTCGCGGCCAGGGACGCCGGCCCGTGACCGTCCACATCGGACCGCTGGAGGCGGCCGACGTGGTCCGTTGCGCCGAGCTGGAGCGCGAGCTGTTCCCCGGCGACGATCCGTGGCGCGAGTCGGCGTTCGCCACCGAGCTGGCCGCCGGGCACTACTACCGGGCCGCCCGAACCGACGGCGGCGAGCTCGTCGGGTACGCCGGGCTGGCCGTCACCGGCCGGCCGCCGCGGGCGCAGGCCGAGGTGCACACGATCGGCGTCGACCCGCGGTGGTGGCGCAGGGGAGTGGGCCGGCGGCTGCTGCGCGACCTGCTGCACCGGGCCGACGAGCTGGGCGCGACGACCTTCCTCGAGGTGCGCACGGACAACGACGCCGCCATCGCGCTCTACGCCGTCGAGGGGTTCGAGGTGGTCGGCGTCCGGCGCCGCTACTACCGGCCCAGCGGCGCCGACGCCTACACCATGCGCCGCCCGCCGGCGCCGCTGCCACCGGCCCGGGCGGGGAGCCGGCCGGTCGAAGCGGGGGGTGCGCCGTGATCGTGCTCGGCATCGAGACCTCGTGCGACGAGACCGGCGTCGGCATCGTGCGCCGCGAGGGCGACCGGCTGAGCCTGCTCGCCGACGAGGTGGCCTCCAGCGTCGACGAGCACGCGCGGTTCGGGGGCGTGGTGCCGGAGGTGGCCAGCCGGGCACACCTGCAGGCGATGGTGCCGACGGTGCGCCGCGCGATGGCCACCGCCGGCGTGCGGCCCGGCGACGTCTCGGCCGTCGCGGTCACCGCCGGACCGGGGCTGGCCGGGGCGCTGATGGTCGGCGTGGCGGCGGCCAAGGCGTACGCCGCCGCCTGGGACGTGCCCCTGTTCGGGGTCAACCACCTCGCGGCCCACGTCGCGGTCGACACCCTCGAGCACGGCCCGCTGCCGCCGTGCCTGGCGCTGCTGGTCTCCGGCGGTCACTCCAGCCTGCTCGCGGTCCCGGACCTGGCCGGCGGTGTCGTCGACGTAGAGCCGCTCGGCGCGACCGTCGACGACGCCGCCGGTGAGGCGTTCGACAAGATCGCCCGGCTGCTCGGGCTGCCGTTTCCGGGCGGGCCGCACATCGACCGGGTGGCCAGGGCCGGCGACCCGGCGGCGATCGCGTTCCCGCGCGGCCTCACCGGCCCGGCGGACGCGCCGTACGACTTCTCCTTCGCCGGCCTGAAGACGGCCGTCGCCAGGCATGTCGAGGCGCTTGCGCGGGACGGGGTGGACGTGCCGGTGGCCGACGTCGCCGCGTCGTTCCAGGAGGCCGTGGCCGACGTGCTGACCCGCAAGGCCGTGCGGGCCGCGCGCGACCGCGGGCTGGACACGCTGTTGATCGGCGGCGGCGTCGCGGCCAACTCCCGGCTGCGCGAGCTGGCCGGGCAGCGCTGCGCGGCCGCGGGCCTGCGGCTGCGGGTGCCGCGACCTAAGCTGTGCACGGACAACGGTGCGATGGTTGCCGCGCTCGGCGCCCACCTGCTCGCGGCGGGACGGTCACCGTCGTCGCTGCTGATCCCGGCCGATCCGGCGCTGCCGGTCGTCGACGTGCTCGCGTGAGCGGCGACTCCGGCACCCTGGTTGAAGGTCTGGCACTCGCGTAGGTAGAGTGCCAACTAGCACTCGGCTATGCGGAGTGCCAACGAGGTCCGGCACCAGCTCTGCCCCGGCACCCGCGACGACGGGGCTCGCGGCGCCGGCCGCATACCCCAGCGATACCGAAGCGCATGCGCTAAGACACCCCGAAGGGGAGGTCACACCGTGAGTGTGAGCACCACGGCGAGCGTCACGATCAAGCCGCTCGAGGACAAGATCCTTGTCCAGGCGAGCGAGGCTGAGACGACGACCGCGTCCGGAATCGTGATCCCGGACACCGCCAAGGAGAAGCCCCAGGAGGGCAAGGTCCTGGCCGTTGGTCCGGGTCGCGTAGACGACAACGGCAATCGGGTTCCGCTCGACGTTCAGGTGGGTGACACCGTCATCTACTCCAAGTACGGCGGCACCGAGGTCAAGTACAACGGCGAGGAGTACCTGATCCTCTCCGCGCGCGACGTGCTGGCTGTCATCGACAAGTAACCGGCCGCACCAAGTCCGAACCACGCCGCCCCGGCGCCCGGCTCTGCGGGCGGTGGGGCGGCGTTCTCCTGTCCCGAGGGCGTTGCCCTTCAGGGAGTTCCAACCCGCAAAAGAAAGGCCTCATATGGCGAAGCAGATCGCGTTCGACGAGACGGCTCGGCGTGCCCTCGAACGCGGCGTCGACCAGCTCGCCGACGTCGTCAAGATCACTCTCGGGCCCCGCGGCCGGCACGTCGTGCTCGGCAAGAAGTTCGGTGGCCCGGCGATCACCAACGACGGCGTCACGATCGCGCGCGAGATCGAGCTGGACGACCCGTACGAGAACCTCGGTGCCCAGCTGGCCAAGAGCGTGGCCACCAAGACCAACGACACCGCCGGCGACGGCACCACGACGGCGACCGTGCTCGCCCAGGCGATGGTCCGCCACGGGCTGCGCAACGTGGTCGCCGGCGCCAACCCGGCCGAGCTCGGCCGCGGCATCCAGGCCGCGTCCGACGCCGTCACCGAGTGGCTGGCCAGCAAGGCCACCCCGGTCGACGGCAAGGCCGACATCGCCAGGGTCGCCACCGTCGCCTCGCGGGACGCGTCGATCGGTGCCCTGCTCGGCGAGGCCATGGACAGCGTCGGCGGCGACGGCGTGATCACCGTCGAGGAGTCCTCCTCGATGGCGACCGAGCTGGAGATCACCGAGGGCGTGCAGTTCGACAAGGGCTACGTCTCGCCGCACTTCGTCACCGACACCGACTCGCAGGAGGCCGTCCTCGAGGACGCCTTCGTGCTGCTGCACCGCGACAAGATCTCGGCGATTGCCGAGCTGCTGCCGATCCTGGAGCGGGTCGCGGAGGCCGGCCGGCCCCTGCTGATCGTCGCCGAGGACGTCGAGGGCGAGGCGCTGTCGACCCTGGTGGTCAACTCGATCCGCAAGACGATCAGGGCGGTCGCGGTGAAGGCGCCGTACTTCGGCGACCGGCGCAAGGCGTTCATGGACGACCTCGGCATCGTCACCGGCGCCACCGTGGTCGCCCCCGAGGTCGGGCTCAAGCTCTCCGAGGTCGGCAGAGAGGGTACCGAGGTACTGGGCCGGGTCCGCCGGGTCGTGGTCACCAAGGACGACACGACGATCGTCGACGGCGCCGGCAGCAGCGAAGCCCTCGCCGACCGGATCGCCCAGCTGCGCAAGGAGATCGAGGACACCGACTCCGACTGGGACCGCGAGAAGCTCGCCGAGCGGCTGGCCAAGCTCGCCGGCGGGGTCGCCGTGATCAAGGTCGGGGCGGCCACCGAGACCGAGCTCAAGGAGCGCAAGTCGCGCATCGAGGACGCCGTCGCGGCGACCAGGGCCGCCGTCGAGGAGGGCATCGTGCCCGGCGGCGGGTCCGTGCTGCTGCACGCCGCCAGGGAGCTCGCCGGCGGCCTCGGGCGGACCGGCGACGAGGCGACCGGGGTGGCGATCGTGCGCGCCGCGCTCACCGCGCCCCTGTACTGGATCGCGACCAACGCCGGCGCCGAGGGTGCCGTGATCGTCGCCAAGGCCGCCGACCAGCCGTGGGGTCATGGCTTCAACGCCGAGTCAGGCCGGTTCACCGACCTGGTCGCCGACGGCGTGGTGGACCCGGTCAAGGTGACCAGGCACGCGGTGGCCAATGCCGCCTCGATCGCGAGGATGGTGCTGACGACCGAGAGCGCCGTCGTCGAGCGCAAGGAGCCGGAGCCGCCCGCCGCAGGCGGTGGCCACGGTCACGGGCATGGCCACGGTCACGGGCCCGGGTTCTGACCGCACAGTTCTGACCCGCACAGTTCTGACCCGCACAGTTCCGACCCGCACAGTTCCGACCGGCACAGTTCCGACCGGCACAGCCGCGGACAGCAACGGGGCCGGACCCTCCCGCGAGAGGCCCGGCCCCGTTGCTTTCGCAGCGTCAGCTGGCCACCGGCTGCCGCTTACGCTCCTCGATCAGGTGCTCGCGCTCGGACTCCGACAGGCCGCCCCAGATCCCGTAGGGTTCGCGCACCGCCAACGCGTGCCGCCGGCACTGCACGAGCACGGGACACCGCTGGCACACCGCCTTCGCTTTGGCCTCTCGGTTGGCCCTCGACGGGCCGCGCTCGCCGTCGGGGTGGAAGAAGTAGCTCGAGTCCATACCCCGGCAGGCGCCACGAAGCTGCCAGTCCCAGACATCGGCATTCGGACCGGGAAGTCGCCGGGTATCCGCCACCGCGACCGCCTCCTCGTTGGTTCCTGTGGCCTACGTGCGCCGTTGGCCGTCTGGTCGCTTCGAACCCTCGCGGGCCTCCCGGCGAGCCCGACCAGCGGGCGTGCCGGCCGAACAAAGGGCTATTACCCGGCGCCGTCCGGTTCAAAACAGACGAATCCCGAATCTCGGCGTCACGCCGGCCTACTCCGATCGTGTTCTTTGCGGAAGACTGCGGCGGAGCAGGAAGGGGCGGATCGATGGAAACGGTCGCCAGGCGCACTGGGCGTGGCCCAGGACAGGCTGGCGCCGTGAGTCGCGTGCCGCACCGCCGGGCGATCGGCAAGACCGCACCGGTGGCGGCCGGTGTCAGGTCGGTTCTCCAGGTGCCGGTGCCGCTCGGCATGTCGGCCACGGTGTCGGCCGTTTCGTCGGCCATGTCGCGCACCGGGTCGCGCACCGGGTCGCCCATCGAGATGGACGATCGGCTCCGCGACGCCGCCTTTGGCGCGGCGCCGGGGGCCCACGTATGGCGGTTCGCCGCCGATCCCGATCCGTGGCGGCGCTGGCTGGCCGCGGTCGTGCTCGGCGGCCAGGGCCACTACGCGGCGGCCGCGAGCGGGCTGTCCGGCCTGCTGGCCGGTCCCGACCGGGTGCTGGCCTCGCTCGCGGCGAGCACGCTCGCCTCGCACCGCCGCCAGCTCGGTGCCCACGGGGCGGCCCGCCCGCTGGACGCGCTCGCGCTGCGGCTGGCGGCGCCGGCCCTGACAGGGGGCCGCTCGACGTTCACAGATCCGGACGGGATCGACCCGGCCGGGGCGCGCGTGGACGCGCTGCTCGGGCTGGCGGCCGACGCGATCGGCCTCGGCCGGCCGGCGGCGGCCCGCCGGCTCCTAGAGGTGGCCCGAAAGGCGGCAGGCTCCTCGCCGTCGTGGCGGGTCGCGGTGCGCTCGGCCTGGCTGGCCGCCGAGGTCGAGCTCGCCTGTGGTGACCCCGATGCCGCCGTCGAACCCGCCACGTCGGCCCTGTCCGACGCGGACGGGCGCGGCGCCGTCCGGCACGGGGTCAAGTCCAGGCTCGTGCTTGCCGCCGCGCTGGCAACCGCCGGCCGGCATGGGCCGGCGCGGGAGCTGTTGGGCGACGTCACCGACCTGGCGCAGTGCCACGGTCTGGCGCCGCTGGTCTGGCCGGCCGGCCTGCTGCTCGAGCAGTGCAGCGCCGGTCCTGGAGCGTCCGGGCGGCCGTCGTACGGGCCGGTACCAGCCGGCACTGCCCTCACGGACGCCCTAACTACGGTGTTCGCACGCGCCGATGCTCCATTGAGAGCTGCCGCACGGCGTTCACTCTGGGTACCCTCGGACATGCTCCGGACGGGCGACACTGCCGAACGGAGCAGCGTGGGCGAAATCCACGGCAAATATGTCATCGGAACGTGTCAAGGATTGACCCCACGCGACCGATAGGGGAGGTGGAAGGTCACTCGGCTGCAGGAAGGAGTCCCCGTGACGACGGTCCTCATCTGCGACGACCGGCGCAGCGTCCGCGAGGGTCTCACGCGTGTGATGGCGGCGGTCCCCGGGGTAAGCCGCATCGACTGTGTCGCACACGGTGACGAGTTGCTGGCTCGGTTCTCCCGTCAGCCGGTTGACGTCGTGCTCGTCGGCACGCAGCGCGCCGTGCCGACCGGTGTGGAGGCCACCCGGCGCCTGGTTTCGGCGGCGCCACAGGCCAACGTGATCGTGTTCGGCGCCCCCGACGACGCCGGCAGCATCGCGGCGGCGATAGCCGGCGGGGCCAGGGGCTACCTGCGCTGGGACGCCTCTCGGCCGGAGTTGGTGGCGGCACTCGCGCACACCCTCGCGAGCACGACGGTGCCGACCCCGAGGGCGCCGTCCGACCCCGGCGTGCAGCTGACCGAACGAGAGCTGCAGGTGCTGCGCGGCATGAGCCAGGGCAAGAGCAACGGCCAGATCGGTCGCGAGCTCTACCTGTCGGAGGACACGGTCAAGACGCACGCGCGCCGGCTGTTCCGCAAGCTCGGCGTACGAGACCGGGCGCAGGCCGTCGCGCACGGCTTCCGCCGCGGGCTCGTCTCCTGAAAGCTGAGCGCGCCATCGTCGT
>DASSUA010000565.1:0-5460 GCA_035707525.1 Pseudonocardiaceae bacterium | reverse complement strand
ACCGCCCCAGTACCTCGTGCGGGCTCGCCGGCTGGTCCCGCGAACCGCGCAGGTCGGCATACAGCCGTCCGCCGGTGAACGCCGGCCCGTACTGGTGCGCGGCGTACAGGGCGAGCGCCGACTTGCCGACTCCCGCCAGTCCTGTGAGCACGATGACCGTGTGCGCGGTGACGTCTTCGGTCAACGCCGCCCGCATCCGGGCGGCGAGCTCGTCGCGCCCGATCAGCCGCGGGACCGGCGGCGGCAGTTGGATGCGTGCCGCCGGCGAGTCCGGCCGGTCGGCGACGTGGTCCCGGAGGGGCGGCCCGCCGTCCAGGACCTGCTGGTGCACCCGTCGCAGCTGCGGCCCCGGCTCGATTCCGAGGTCATCGGTCAGGCACCGGTACGCCTCCTGGAACACCGCCAGCGCCTCGGCCCGGCGACCCAGCCCGAGCAGCGCCAGCATTCGCATGCCGTACAGCCGCTCCCGGTAGGGGTGGTCAGCCAGCAGGGCGCCCGCGCCGGCCAGTACCGGCTCGTACCGGCCGATCGCCAGCTCGGCATCCAGCCGGAGTTCGGTCGCGGCAACACGCTCCGCCTCGATCACCGGCTGGACCGAGCTGACCAGCGGCTCGACCGCGCCGGCCAGGGCCGGGCCGCGCCAGCGGGCGAGCGCGCCGGCCAGCAGCGCCGCCGCGGCCGCACTCTCGCCGCGGGCCAGCGCGCGCCTGGCCTGCTCGACCTCCTGACGGAACAACGCGAGGTCCACCGTGTGGTCACGCAGGCTGAGGCGGTAGCCGCCGCGGTCGCTGACCAGCAGCTCACCCGGGATCGCCCGGCGCAGCCCGCTGACCAGGTTGTGCACAACGGCCTTGGCCGAGCTCGGCGGCGGAGCGACCCAAAGCTGCTCGATCAGCGCCTCCAGCGTGACGGCCCGCGGTGCCTCGACCAGCAGCAGCGCCAGCAACGAACGCGCACGGCCGGCGGGTAGCCGGACCGGCTCGCCCCCGTCGACCACCTCGACAGGACCCAGAACCCCGAACTGCAAGACGGCGCCTCCCGTTGCCTGCCCTGTGACCACCTGTGACCGGACCGAGCCGCTGGCGTTAGTGACCGATTAGAGCACGACCATACGATCGGCGTGGCCGACTTCAGATTCCCCGAATGAACGGATTCGCCATGAAATTGCGGTCCAACCTGGTGCGACTCGTCCTACCGGTACTCACCACACTCACGCTGGTCGCGCCAATCGCGGCGGCGTCCGGCCCGGCGGCGCCATCCGGCGTCGACGGGGGCGCCACCATCGATGCGATCTTCATCGCCGAGGGCTACGACAACATCAACTTCGGCAACCGGCTCATCTTCGACCTGCACGGACCCACTGGCTGTACCGCCTCCGTCTCGGACCGGGACTACGCGATCCGAGACCTCGGCTACAACAACAATCAGCTCTCGTCGATGCGCGTGCGCAATTTCGGCTGTGTCATCATTCTGTTTGACGGCCCCAACTTCACCGGCAACTCCGTTCAGTTCCAGGACTGTCCGAACCTCGGCAGCTGCAGCGGCGAGAACATCTGGAAACGAGCGAACTCGGTCATCATCACCTAGTCGGGAAACGATGACGGACCAGCGGCTGGCGGCTACACCTTGAGCGAGCGGAAGGGCTCGATCGGGATGTTGCGGGCGAGGAACCAGCCGAAGAACACGACCAGGGCCACGGTCGGCGTCCAGCGCCAGTGCTGCCAGGACCGCACCGGCTCGCCACGCCAGCGGCCGAGTGCCCAGCTGGCCAGCGCCAGCAACAGCAGCGGCAGGACGACCAGCGCGACGGCGTTGTAGTGCACCGCCGCGGCCAGGTCGCCGTGCATCAGGCTGTACATCATCCGCAGCGAGCCGCACCCGGGGCAGTTGATGCCGAGGGCGTACTTGAGCGGGCAGACCGGCAGCGGGTTGCCGGGCTCGGTGGGGTTCGCCCAGGCGACCACGGCGAAGCCGGCGACCGCGGCCGCGGCGACCGCGGCCGGGGACGCCATCGCCCGCCAGCGCGAGGAGTGCACGTGCCCAACCCTACGACGGGGAGGGCCGGTCACGAGGGTCCCCTCGTGACCGGCTCCTCGTGACCGGCTCTTCGTGGCGGTGCCGCCCCACCGCCGGCGTTCACTTGGTCGCGATGACGACCGTCTTGGCCACCTTGTCGTGCCAGCCCTGACGCCGCCCGGTGTTGTCGAAGAACGGCGATACATACACGAGCAGGCCGCCGATGCAGAAGAAACTACCGATGAACGGGATCAACCAGCGCAGGAACGCCGGGCTGCCGCCGGGCACCTGCCCATCCGCCGCGCGCACAACCTTCACGCCGATCAACTGCTTGCCGATCGTGGCTCCCCTTGCGGCGATCATGCCCACCTCGTAACCGAGCCAGATCAGCCACGTGAGTACCTGGTAGAGCCAGAACGCCCCACCCGTGAGGACGAAGCGGCCATCCGCGGTGTCGGTTCCCGCGACGGCAGTCATGACGAAGAAGAGAACCAGGAACACGACGAACAGAATGATCAAGTCGATCAGCCGGGCCAGGAAGCGCTTGCCCATGTCCGCGTACTGGCCGGCGGCGTGGACCGGTGGCCCGTACCCGGCGTCGGCGGCCGGCGGCATCGAGCCGAGCGGCTGGTCGTGACCGTAGCCGGGCTGCTGCTGCCCGTACTGAGGCTGGTCGGGAGGAGGTGGCCCCTGCGGTGGCGGTGGCGGTGGCGGTGGCGTTGTCACGGTTTGCTCCTTTGGCTGCGGAAAGGGCGCCAAGCCAAGCTGATCATCCCTTTTGAACAGGCGGACACCGTACCGGGTCCGGCCCGGCAGGCGTGCGACGAACCGCCGTACGTTCAGAACCCCAGCCGGCGCAGCTGGCGCGGGTCGCGCTGCCAGTCCTTGGCGACCTTGACGTGCAGGTCCAGGTGCACCTTGCTGCCCAGCAGCCGCTCGATGTGCCGCCGGGCGGCGGTGCCGACCGAGCGCAGCCGCTCGCCGCCGCGGCCGATCACGATCGCCTTCTGGCTCGCCCGCTCGACGAACACGATCGCGTGCACGTCGACCAGGTCGTCTCGGCCCTCGCGCGGGAGCATCTCCTCGACGACGACCGCGAGCGAGTGCGGCAGTTCGTCGCGCACGCCCTCCAGCGCCGCCTCCCGGACCAGCTCCGCGACCAGGGTCAGCTCCGGCTCGTCGGTGAGCGCCCCGTCGGGGTACAGCGGCCCACCCGCCGGCAACCGCGCCACCAGCAGGTCCGCGAGCAGCCCGACCTGGAAGCCATCGACGGCCGAGACCGGCACCAGCTCGGCGAACTCGGGCAGCTCATCGAGCCGATCGAGCGCCGTGAGCTGCTCGGCCACCCGCGGCGGCGGGACCAGGTCGGTCTTGGTCACGATGCCGATCACCGGCGTCCTGGCGGCGAGCTTGGCCAGCTCGGCGGCGATGTACCGGTCACCGGGGCCGACGTCTGCGTCGGCCGGCACGCAGAACCCGATCACGTCGACCTCGGCGAGCGTGTCGCGCACCAGGTCGTTGAGCCGCTGGCCGAGCAGGGTCCGCGGCCGGTGCAGGCCGGGCGTGTCGACGATGACCAGCTGGGCGTCCTCGCGGTGCACGATCCCGCGGATGGCGTGCCTGGTCGTCTGCGGCTTGCTGGACGTGATCGCGATCTTCGTCCCGACCAGCGCGTTGGTCAGCGTCGACTTGCCGGAGTTGGGGCGCCCGACGAAGCACGCGAAGCCGGAGCGGAACGTCATGCCGGATCAGGACACATCGTGCGAGGCCCAGGTGACGTTGCCGTCCGCGTCCGCGATCAGCAGGGGCGCCTGCGCCGACAGGTCGCGCACGGCGGCGACCGAGCCGTCGTCCATGCCGGTGGAGTCGGTGACGACGACCGCCGCCTCCAGGCCACTGGCACCGGCCGAGACGGCCGCGGCTACCGCGGCCTGCAGGGCGGTCAGGTGCAGCGAGGGCAGGTTGACGGTGGCGGCGGCGTAGCTTCGGCCGTCGCCGTCGCGGACCGCGGCGCCCTCCGGCGCGCCGATCCTGGCCCTGGCCGACCGGGCCAAAGTCACCAGCTTGGCGTCCTGCTCGTCGAGCTCAGGCACCGATGTCGCTCCTCTCCTCGACGCGCTCACCGGCCGGCTCGTCCTGGCCGGCGCGTTCGACGAGCACGGTCGTGATCCGCATCCGGCCACGGTTGTCCTTACCGCCCTCGGCGCGCAGCCGAAGGCCGTCCAGCTCGGCCACCGTCCCCGGCAGCGGCACCCGGCCGAGCCGCTGGGCGAGCAGCCCGCCCACGGTCTCCACGTCGGTGTGCTCGAGCTCGACGCCGAACAGCTCGCCCAGGTCCTCGATCGGCAGCCGGGCCGACACCCGGACCGAGCCGTCCTCCAGCTCCTCGACCGGCGGCCGCTCGTCGGTGTCGTACTCGTCGGTGATCTCGCCGACGATCTCCTCGATGATGTCCTCGATCGTGAGCAACCCGGCGGTGCCGCCGTACTCGTCGACCGCGATCGCCATGTGGTTTCGCGACAGCTGCATCTCCTTGAGCAGCACATCGAGGCGTTTGGAGTCGGGCACGAAGCTGGCCGGGCGCATCACCTGCGACACCGGCGGCCCGTCCGCCCCCTCCATGGTGTGCTTGACCAGGTCCTTCAGGTTCACCACTCCGGCGATGTCGTCGACGCTGTCGGCGATCACGGGAATGCGCGAGAACCCGGTGCGCAGGCACAGCGCCAGCGCCTGCCGGACGGTCTTGCCCTGCTCGATCCACACGATCTCGGTGCGCGGCACCATCACCTCGCGGGCGATCGTGTCGCCGAGCTCGAACACCGAGTGGATCATCTCCCGCTCGCCGGCGTCCACGACGCCCCGGTCGGAGGCCATGTCCACCAGCTCGCGCAGCTCCACCTCGGAGGAGAACGGCCCCTCCGGGAAGCCGCGGCCGGGCGTGATCGCGTTACCGATGACGATCAGCAGCCGGGTCAGCGGGTTGAGCAGCCTGGCGAGCAGCCGGACCGGGCCGGCCGCGACGAGGCCGACCGCGTACGGGTGCTGCCGGCCGATCGTCCGCGGCCCGACCCCGACCAGCACGTAGGACGCCACGAGCATGGCCAGCACGGCGACCAGGCCGGCCCGGACGTTGGACTCCATGAGCGCCAGCAGCGCCACCGTGACCAGCACGGTCGCCGCCAGCTCGCAGCCGAGCCGGAGCATCAGCAGCAGGTTGATGTGCCGCGGCCGCTCCGCGACCACCATGGCGAACTGGCGGGCGCCGGGCCGGCCGGCCCGCACCAGCTCATCGACCCTGGCCCTGGACGCGGTACCGAGCGCGGCATCGGCCGCCGCGAACACGCCGGCGAACACCACCAGACCGGCCGCCAGTACGAGCAGGACCAGCGCGCTGGAAGTCACGTCGGCCTCGCCGGTCAGTCGGTGTCACCGGGCCGGGCCGGC
>DASSUA010000564.1:0-3729 GCA_035707525.1 Pseudonocardiaceae bacterium | reverse complement strand
GCCGGCCGTGCACTAACGGCAGCTCACCAGGACGTGGGCTTCTCCGGCCGGTACAGCCAGACGTCGAAGAAGTTGTCCAGCTGCATCCCGCTGACCTGCTCGGCGAGCGCCACGAACTGCGGCGTGCCGACGTTGCCGTAGCGGTGCTCGGCGGCCCACCGGCGCAGGATCTCGAAGAACGCGCCGTCGCCGAGCTTCTCCCGCAACGCCTGCAGCGTCATCGCACCCCGGTTGTAGATGGTGCCGTTGAACATCAACACAGGACTGCCGGGGTTACCGGGCGGCGGCGTCCAGAAGACCGTGTTCTGGGCCGGGGTGTTGTAGAGCGTCTTGAACCACTGGGCCGCCGGCTTGCGGCCGATGTGCTCGCTCCAGATCCACTCCGCCCAGGTGGCGAAGCCCTCGTGCAACCAGATGTCCGGCCACGTGGTCAGCGTCACCGAGTCGCCGTACCACATGTGGGACAGCTCGTGGGCCAGCGTGTCCTCGTCGGGCATCCGGTAGAACACCGGCTTGGTCTGGGTCTCGAGCGCGTAGCCGACGTCGGGGGCGTCGTCGACGATCGCGCCGACCGCCTCGAACGGGTACGGCCCGAAGATCGAGCTGTAGAACTCGACCATGTCCGGCAGCTTGCGCAGCACGTTGCCCTTCGGCAGCGTCGGGTCGACGGCGACGTAGGACGGGATCCCGCTGGGCAGCGTGGACTGGTTGAGCTCGAAGCGCCCCAGCGTCGCCGTCGACAGGTACGGCGCCATGGGCGAGGTGCAGCGCCAGACGAACGTGGTCCGGCCGCCGACGGTCGTCTGCGACTCCAGCACGCCGTTGGCCATCACGGTCAGTCCGGCCGGGACCGTCGCCACGAAGTCGTAGGTCGCCTTGTCCCTGGGGTTGTCGTTGGCCGGGTACCAGGCCGGGGATCCCTGCGGCTCGCCGACCACGAACGCCCCGTCGCCGGTCGGCACCCAACCCTCGATCGACCCGTCCGGGTCGGTGATCACGGACGGGACGCCCGAGTAGACGACTACGACCGTGAACACCGAGCCGGCGAGCAGGCCGGCCGCCGGTGTGATCATCAGTTCCTGCCCGTCCCTGGTGAACGGCGCGGGCGCGCCGTTCACGGTGAGCCGGCTGATGTCGAACCCGCGCAGGTCCAGGTTGAAGCGGGACAGGTTCTGGGTGGCGGTCGCGGTCACCGTGGCGGTGCCGTCGAACCGGCGCGTCGCCGGGTCGTAGGAGAAGACCAGCCGGTAGTGCCCGACGTCGTAGCCGCCGTTGCCACCCAGCGGGAAGTACGGATCGCCCAGTCCCGCCGAACCGGGAGTGAAGTCCACCGCGGTGGCCTGGGCGGGAACTGCGAACAAAGCGACCAGCAGCACGCCGAGCGTGCGGGCGATACGAAGGCGCGACATTCCTGGACCTCCTCGACCAGCGGCCTCACCAGCCCGATCCGGTCGACGCTACGCCGCTTGTGACCCCCGCCCTACCCGTCGGAGCTCGCCAGACCCGTTCGGGAGGCATCCGGCAAATGCTCGGGGACGCCATCGAGCAGGTCCCGTAGCACCGCCTCGGCGACGCGCTGCGGATCCTCCGGGTCGAAGCTGGCGCGAAGCTCCCGGTCCAGTTCCTCCACCGACCGGGCGAGCCGCTCGAGCGCCGATCCGAGCTCCCTGGCGACGATCCGCCGGATGAACGGCACGGTGACGGCCACGAGCGGCCGCAGCACGCCGCGCCCGCCCGCCCGCAGTTTGACGTCGACCTTCCACCGGCCCCCACCGGTGGCCGCCACCAGCCCGTCGGCCGACCCGCGCGCCCTGGGGTGCGACACCTGCACGGTCAGCTGCGGTGCGCGTGGCCGCGCCGGCGGCAAGGCCGCCAGGTCCAGCTTGGCCCGGACGGACAGCGGTCCCCGGGTCAGCCAGTTACCGGCGAACGGCGCGGTCACGTCGACCAGCACGCTGATCGGCCGGTCCGGGTGCTCGAGTTCGACGTTTACGACCTCGCCGCCGTCCAGCAAGCGCAGCCGAACGTGAAACCGCCGGGGATCGTCGGCCAGCAGTTCCACCAGCGTCGTGGTGAACCGGCCGGCCGGCTCGTCCCCAGTCATGATCAGCCGGTAGCCGGTGCCCGGGCGGGGATGCGCACCGAACTCGACGCAGAGGCCCTCGCGCCGCCGGCCGCGGTCGTCCACGCAGCCCTGGTCGAACGGCAGCGCCCGCCACCGCCGGATCAGCGCGGGCACCACCGCGAGCAGCGGGCGGGTATCGATGGCCGACACCGTGGTCGAAGCGGACAGACGCAGCATCGCGCCGGATGCTAATCCTTTGACACCTACGTTTGACACCTACGTTTGACACCTCAGCTGCCGAACAGGACGCATCACGGCGGCGCCCACTCTCCTCCTGACAGCGAGCGCGCCGTCAGGCGGCGCGCACGGCCGTCATGGAGTGGTGGATGCCCGCAGCTGCCAGGCCCTGGTTGGTTGCCGCCTTCGTCGGCTACCTGTTGTCGTTCGCCCTGCTGGCGCTCTCGGCCACGTACCGCATCGGGATCATCGTGATCGTCTGGGCGGTCGGACTGCTGGTCACATCGATCGTGTTGAGCGTGCAACTGCGGCGGCCCGGATCGGGCCGCTTCGCGTTCATCCGTACGGCCGTCCCGGTGGCGATGCTCGCGGTCGGTCTCGTAATGCTGTGGCTCTGGTTCGACAGCGGGCGGGCCGACGGCATGCTGGCCGGCTCGCAGACGGTGGGCTGGGGCTTCTTCGGCGGCTGCGTGGCGATCATGGGGGCCGGCCACCTGCTGACGTTCGCGCGCCAGGCGAGGTTCCTGGCGATCGCCAGAGGGGCGTTGGTCATGATCGCCGGCGCGGCGGCCATCGCGTTCGGGCTGCGCGCGCTGGCCGGCGTCGGGCCGGGTTGGGTGCGGTGGCTGCTGCTGGCCGGCGTGCTGCTGGTGCCGGTCGGGATGGGCCTGCTGACCGAGGACTTCGTCGACCGCCTGGTGGACAGGCGTAAGCGGCCCGCCCGGTCGCCGGGCCTGGTGCTGCTCGGTGCCGGTGTCGCGGCCGTCGCCGCCGGGGTCTGGTCGCTCGTGGCGGTGGCCGGCATGGAGCTGCTGGTGGCGGCCGTGGTGGCCGGCGTGCTGGCCGTCGTGGTCGGCTCGATCGCGTCGAACACCCCCGCCGACGTCGTGCTCATCGCCGCGATCCTCGCCCTGACCTGGGCGAACATCCCCACCGACGTGGTCAGGGAGCCGGCCGTGGTGCCGGCGGCCGGCCAGGACGTGATCGTGGCGATGGGCGACTCGTTCATGTCCGGCGAGGGCGCCCGGCGCTTCTACCAGGGCACCAACGAAAAGGACCGCAACGAGTGCCGCCGCGCGCCCACCGCGTACGCGCCGCTCATGGTGTCGCGCACCGATCCCGGGCTGCCCGACCACCTGGCGTTCGTGGCCTGCTCGGGCGCCCGGGCGCTGGACATCTACCAGCGCGCGCAGCAGCCGGGCGACCCGGTCGGCCGCCCGGAGGGCGGCCTCAACCAGCTCGCTCACCTGGACTGGTTGCAGACCGAGGCCAGACACGAGGTCCGGCTGGTGATCGTCAGCATCGGCGGCAACGACGCGCTGTTCGGCGACATCGCGCAGGCCTGCATGGCCCCGGGCGACTGCACCGAGATCGGCGCCCGCTGGCTGGACCGCCTCGCCGTGATCACTCCCCGCCTGCACGGCACC
>DASSUA010000563.1:0-9861 GCA_035707525.1 Pseudonocardiaceae bacterium | reverse complement strand
TGGCCTGCTTGCTGGCCCGGACCCGGTTCGGCTCGCCGCGCATCTCGCGGAACCCGCTCGGCCCGTAGTAGTCGCCGCCGGCCACGCCGGGCGCGGTCGCGGCGTACAGCTGCGGCAGGGCGCCGGCACTGGCCGGCTGCGCGAAGAGCCCGCCGAGCTTGCCGACGGCGCCGGCGACGAGGTTCCCGCCGCGGGACCTGATCATGTTGGCGGTCAGCTCCGTGTCGGACAGGCCTGGGTGCGCCGCGGCGCTGACCAGGTCGAGTCCGGCGGCCCGGGCCCTGCGGTCGAGCTCGAAGGCGAACAGCAGGTTGGCGATCTTCGACTGGCTGTAGGCGCCCCACGCGCTGTACTGGCGGTGCTCGTAGTTCAGGTCGGCCAGGTCGAGGCCGCCGCGCTGGTGCAGCAGGCTGGATACCGAGACGACGCGGGCGCCGGGGCTGTTACGCAGTGCCGGCATGAGCAGCCAGGTGAGCGCGGCGTGCCCGAGGTGGTTGGCGGCGAGCTGGCCCTCGAACCCGTCGGCCGTTCGGCGCAGCGGGGTGGCCATCACGCCCGCGTTGTTCAGCAGCACGTCGAGCCGGTCGCCGGTGCGATCCCGGACCTCGGTGGCCGCCCGGCGCACCGAGCCAAGGTCGGTCAGGTCGAGCACCACCAGCTCGGCCGTCCCGCCGGCGGCGCTCCCCACCTTGGCGACCTCGACCATGGCGGCCTCGCCGCGTTCGGGGTTGCGGCAGGCCATCAGCACCCTGGCGCCATGCGCGACCAGTGCGCGCGCGGACTCCAGGCCAAGGCCGGAGTTGGCGCCGGTGACGAGGATCGTTCGCCCCGACTGGTCCGGAATGTCGTCTGCCGACCACTTCGTCACAGTCGGTCAGCGTAATGCCGCCACCGCCTATCAGTCAGCGGGTGAGCGTCTCGTGGAGTGCGAAGGTTACGCCGGGCGCCCTCGGCGCGGCCGCGGGGCGGATCGTGCGGTCGGTGACCGGCAGGTCGCCGTCCAGCGCCGCCGGCACCGCGGCCACGATGTGGGGGAGCACGTCGGCAACGCAGACCTCGGTGCCGAGCTCCGCGGCCAGCGAGGTCACCGCCGCATCGGCGATGCCGCACGGAACGATCCGGTCGTACGCGTTCAGGTCGGGATCGCAGTTGAGCGCGAAGCCGTGCATGGTCACGCCGCGCTGCACCCGGACGCCTATCGCGGCGATCTTCCGTTCCGGCCGGCCGCGTTCGGCCGGCAGCCACACTCCCGAGCGGCCCTCGACCCGGCCGCACCGCACGCCGAGCTCGGACACGACGCTGATCAGCGCCTGCTCCAGGCGCCGCACGTAGTCGACGACGTCGTAGGGCTCGGCGAGCGCGACGATCGGGTAGCCGACGAGCTGGCCGGGGCCGTGCCAGGTGATCCGGCCGCCGCGGTCGACGTCGATCACGGGGGTGCCGTCGGTCGGCCGGTCCTCGGCGGTGGTGCGGCGGCCGGCGGTGTAGACCGACGGGTGCTCGAGCAGCAGGACGATGTCGTCGCTGACGTCGTCGGCGCGGCCCTGCGCGTGCTGGCGCTGCAGGTCCCACGCGGTTAGGTAGTCGACCGAGCCGAGCCACCGCGACCGCAGCGGTTCGGCGCTTACCCGGACGGATCGCCTCACGGGGCGAGACTACCCGCGGACCGCGGCCTCCAGCGCCGGCCGCAGCGTCGGGTGGGCGAACTGGAATCCGTGGTCCTGCAACACCTTCGGCACGGCGCGCTGCCCGGCCAGCGCCCCCTCGCCGGCGAACTCGCCGAGCACCGCGCGCAGCACGAACCCCGGAACGACCCAGGGCGCGGGCCGCCCGACCGCCGCGGCCAGTTCGCGGGTGAAATCGGCGTTGGTGACCTGCTCCGGCCCGACCAGGTTGACCGGCCCGCGGACCCGGTCGTGCTCGGTGACGAACCTGATCGCGGCGATTTCGTCGTCGAGGGAGATCCACGGCAGGTACTGCCGCCCGCTACCGAGCCGCCCGCCGAGCAGCAGTGAGAACAGCGGCCGCAGCCGGCCGAGGAACCCGCCCCGGCGGGACAGCACGATGCCGGACCGCAGCAGGACGACCCTGGCGCCACCGGCGGCCGCGGTCGCCGCCTCCCAGTCCCGGCACACCTCGGCCAGGAACCCCTCGCCGTTGCGCGCCGACTCGTCGACGACCTCGGCCCCGGTGTCGCCGTAGTAGCCCACGGCGGAGGCGTTGACCAGGGTCGGGACGCCCCGCTCGGCAACGGCCCTGGCCAGCACCTCGGTCGGCGCGATCCGGCTGTCGCGGATGGCCTGCTTGTACTCGCCGCTCCAGCGCTTGCCACCGACGCTGACCCCGCACAGGTTGACGACCGCGTCGGCACCGTCGAGCGCAGGCTTGTCCAGCCGGCCGGCCGGCGGGTCCCACCCGCGCTCGTCGGGCGCCGCCGGCCGCCGCCGGACCAGCCGCACCACGTCGTGCCCGGCCTGACGCAGGGCGGGCACCAGCGAGGCCCCGATCAGCCCGGTGGAACCGGCGACGACGACACGCATGCCGCGGCTACAAACCGAGATCGGCCTCGAACGCGCCGGCCTCCAGGCGTTCCTTGACCGTGCCGAGGAATCGCGCCGCGTCGGCGCCGTCGACGATGCGGTGGTCGTAGGACAGCGCCAGATAGCACATCGAGCGGATGGCGATCGTGTCGCCGCCGGTGTCATCGGTGACCACCACCGGGCGCTTGACCACCGCGCCCGTGCCGAGAATCGCGACCTGCGGCTGGTTGATGATCGGCGTGTCGAACAGCGCGCCCCGGCTGCCGGTGTTGGTGAGGGTGAACGTTCCGCCGCTGATGTCGTCCGGCGTGATCTTGTTGGCCCTGGTGCGCTCGGCCAGGTCGGCGATGCGCCTGGCCAGGCCGGCGATGCTCAGGTCGCCGGCCTGGTGGACGACGGCGACGAGCAGCCCGCGCTCGGTGTCGACGGCGATCCCCAGGTGCTCGGCGCCGTGGTAGGTGACCTCGTTGGTCTCGGTGTCGATCGAGGCGTTGAGCACCGGGTGCTGCTTGAGCGCCTCGACCGTGGCCTTGGCGAAGAACGGCAGGAACGACAGCTTGACGCCCTCGCGCTCCTGGAAGCCGCGCTTGGCCCGGTCGCGCAGCCGGGCGATCCGGCTGACGTCGACCTCGACGACCGTGGTCAGCTGCGCCGAGGTTTGCAGCGACTCGACCATTCGCCTGGCGATCACCTGGCGCAGCCTGGACATCTTCTGGGTCGTGCCGCGCAGCTTGGCCGCGGCCGGGCTTGGCGCCGGGGCGCCCGGCGCCTGCGCCGCCTCGGGTGCGGCCTCGGGCTCCGGTTCCGGGGCGCGCCTGGCCTCGGCGGCGGCGAGCACGTCCTGCTTACGGATCCGGCCGCCGACGCCGGTGCCGCGCAGGCGGGCGAGGTCGATGTCGTGCTCGGCGGCAAGCTTGCGCACCAGCGGGGTGACGTAGGGGGCGGACGCCGGCTGACCATCGGTCTGGGCCTGCTGTGCCCGCTGGGCCTCGGCGGCGGCCTCGTCGGTGCCGTAGCTCGCGCCCGGCCAGGCCGGAGCCGCGGCCTGGCCTTGGCCTTGGTCCTGGCCAGCACCGGCGGGCTGGGCCTGCTGCCGGGCCGGTTCGGGCTCGCGCTCTTCGCGCTGCGCCGGCTGGCGATCGGCCGGTGGCTCGGGTTCGCGGGCCTCGGCGGGTTCGGCCTCCCGGGGGGCCTCCTCCCGGGGCGCCTCCGGCCGCGGGGCCTGCCGTGCCGGCTCGCCGCTGCCGATCACGGCGAGGTCCGCGCCGACCTCGACGGTCTGGTCCTCGCCGACCTTGATCTCCAGCAGGGTGCCGGTGGCCGGCGACGGGATCTCGGTGTCGACCTTGTCGGTGGAGACCTCAAGCAGCGGTTCGTCGGCGTCGACGTGATCGCCGACCTGCTTGAGCCAGCGGGTGACCGTGCCCTCGGTCACCGACTCGCCGAGCGCCGGCATGGTGACGGTCGTGCCACCGTCGGCGGGCCCCCGAGCCGGACCGCCCGACTCCTCAGCGACGTCCGAACCGACGTCCGAGGCCGACGCCCCGGTGTCGTCCTGCTCCCGCTGCGCAGCGCGCTCGGACCGCTGCTGGTCACCGGTGTCGGGCTCCGGCTCGAATCCCTCGTCGTCCGGCGCCGGCTGCTGGTGCCCGTCAGCGGCGTCCGACCCGGCCTGGGCCTGGGCCTGCCCGTTGCCCGCGCCCGAACCGGACTCGTCGATCACCGCGAGCTCCGCGCCGACCTCGGCCGTCTCGTCCTCGGACACCACGATGCGGCTCAGCACCCCGGCGGCCGGCGACGGGATCTCGGTGTCCACCTTGTCCGTCGACACCTCGAGAAGGGGCTCGTCGACGTCGACGTGGTCGCCCTCCCGCTTCAGCCATCTGGTGACGGTGCCCTCCGTGACGCTCTCCCCGAGCGCCGGCATCTGGACGGAGAAGGCCATCTCTGCTGACTCCTCGTGCTCGAAAGTCGTGCGCTGGCGGTGGCCCCCGGCGGGCCGCCGTGAAGGTTCAGCCGTGCACGTGCAGGGGCTTGCCGGCGAGCGCGAGGTGCGCCTCGCCGAGCGCCTCGGTCTGGGTCGGGTGGGCGTGCACGAGCGGCGCGACGTCGTCCGCGTACGCCTCCCAGTTGAAGATCAGCTGTGCCTCCCCGATCAGCTCACCGACTCTCGCGCCGACCATGTGCACGCCGACGACGGGCCCGTCGGGGGCCTTGACCAGCTTTACGGCGCCCGCGGTCTTCAGGATCTGGCTCTTTCCGTTGCCAGCCAGGTCGTAGACGATCGTCTCGGCCGAGCCGTGCCGCTCCTTGGCCTGCGCCTCGGTCAGCCCGACCGAGGCGACCTCCGGGTCGCAGTAGGTGACGCGCGGTATGCCGGCCTCGTCGATCGCGGCCGGGTTCAGCCCGGCGATCTCCTCGGCGATGAAGATTCCCTGCTGGAAACCCCGGTGGGCCAGCTGCAGGCCGGGCACGAGGTCGCCGACCGCGTACACGTTGGGCAGGTTCGTGCGCAGCCGCTCGTCGGTGAGCACGAAGCCGCGCTCCATCCGGACGCCGGCCTCCTCGAAGCCGTGGCCGGCGCTGTTGGGTCCGCGCCCCACCGCTACCAGCAGCAGGTCGGCGTCGAGCTGCTCGCCGGACTCGAGGGTCACCGAGACGCTGGAGTCGGTCGCGGTGGCCCCGGTGAACCTCACACCGGTCTTGTACTTGATGCCGCGGCGGCGAAACGCCCGCTCGAGCTGCTTGGAGCAGAACTCGTCCTCCAGCGGGACCAGCCGCGGCAACATCTCGACGATCGTCACCTCGGCACCGAACGAGCGCCACACGCTGGCGAACTCGACGCCGATCACGCCGCCGCCGAGCACCACGACGCGCTCGGGCACGAAGTCCAGGTTGAGCGCCTGGTCGCTGGTCATGATCCGGCCACCGATCTCGAGGCCGGGCAGCGTCCTGGCGTACGAGCCGGTCGCCAGCACGACGTTCTCGCCCGTGTAACGCTGGCCGTCCACCTCGACGGCGTTGGGGGCGACGAACTTGCCGGCGCCCTCGACGTACTGCACGCCGCGCGCCTTCGCCAGCCCCTGCAGGCCCTTGTACAGCCGCGAAACGACGCCGTCCTTGTAGGAGTTCACGCCGGCCATGTCGATGCCCTCGAGTGAGGCCTTGACCCCGAACTGGTCACCCTCCCGGGCGGCGTCGGCGACCTCCGCGGCGTGCAGCAGCGCCTTGGTGGGAATGCAGCCGCGGTGCAGGCACGTGCCGCCGAGCTTGTCCTTCTCGACCAGCACGACGGACATGCCGAGCAACGAGGCGCGGAAGGCGCAGGCGTAGCCGCCCGAGCCGCCGCCGAGGATCACCAGGTCGGCGGAGCTTTCGGACACGTTCACTTCCCCCGTTCGCCAGGCGTGGTCAGGGCCGATAGCCATCTTGTCACCAAGGTCGGGTTACTGGCGACGTGGCCTGGTGGCGCCGGTCCCGGCCGCTCCCGATCCCCTGGATCCGGTAGGGAGAATGAGGGCCGGTTCGTTCGTTCAACCTTGCGGGGAGCGCTCGGCAGGAGGTGGCGGTGGGACTGTTCGGCAGACGCCGACGACGTGACGCGCCGGGACAGCAGCGGACGGCGAGCGACGAGGACACAGCCCACCTGCGGCAATGGGCCGCTGCCCGGCGCGGGGTGGAGGCCTTCGTCGAACCGCGGACGACGGTGACGGAGACGACGGTGGTGCTGGTGGCCCACGACGGCGAGTGGACCCGGCGGCGGGTCGACGGGCCGGACGGGGCGCGGCGGCTCGGCAAGCGGCTGAAGATCCCGGTCTACGACGTCGCGCTGGTCGGCTACCCGCAGCGGATGCGTGACTACACCAACCGGCAGCGGATCTTGCGCGACCGCGAGCGCCGCCGCGATCTGGAGGCCTGACCGTTGGGCTACACCGACGCGCCGCCCGGCTGGTGGCGGCAGTTCGTTTCGCAGGACCCGGCCCGCACCGCCAAGCTCGCGGTCGTGCGCGCCGACGGCTCGCCGCACGTCGCGCCCATCTGGGTCGCGCTCGACGGTGACGAGATCGTGTTCACCACGTCCGCGGACACGATCAAGGGCAAGGCCGTCCTGCGCGATCCGAGAGTGTGCCTGTGCTGGGACGACGAGCGCCCACCGTTCAGCTTCCTGACGATCGCCGGCACGGCCAGGGTGGTCGACGACGATGCGGAACTGCTGCGCTGGGCCACCCTGATCGGCGGGCGCTACATGGGCGCCGACCGGGCCGAGGAGTTCGGCCGGCGCAACGCGGTACCGCCGGAGCTGCTGATCAGGGTCTCGCCGACCAAGATCGTCGCGAAGGTCGACGTCGCGGACTGATCGGACGCTCCGCCGCTTGGGCGGCCGGTCCGGCGCAAGCCGGCCACGCTCGCCGTGGTTGCGGCGAAGCCGGTCGTCACGGTGATACGACGGGATCGGATGACGCCCACGCGCCCGGTCGCGGATCGGATGCCGCCCGACCACCGGGGGTGCGGATCGGATGACGCCCACGCACCAGCCGCTGGCGCGCCGACGATGCGCCAGCGTCCATGATCACCGTTTGGGTGCCACCGGCCGCGCTCAGCGCGGCTCACCGCACCCAAACGACGATCATGGACCTCGACGCCCGGTCAACCAGCACCCGGCACTCCCCAATGTCCGCATGATCACCGAAAGTGTGAGGTCGCCATGCACCTTCGCGCCCCACACTGTATGGTGACCTCACACTTTGGCGATGGGTGTGGCTCTTCTGGGGGAGGGTTGGGACTGTCCTCTGCCAGGTCGGCCCCCGCCGCCCTTCGTCACACTTGGTGACTTCATTCGTACGGTGGGTGTCGCCGGTTGGTTCAGGGGTGTCGTCAGGGCGCTGTCAACCGCTCTTGGCGTGGCTCGGGCCGCGGGACGTGCGCAAGATCGCTGAAAGTGTGAGCTCACCATGCAGTGTGGGGCGGGAAGTGCATGGTGGGCTCACACTTTCAGCGATCATGAACGGGTCGTGCCCATCGCGGACCGGTGACAGCCAGCCCACGGGCACCAAGCCCCCAGCACAGCCGCACCCAACGACGATCATGACGCCCCGGCAACCCGACAAAGGCACCCGCCCCTCCAGCAGAGCCACACCCTTTGGCGATCATGGGGTCCGCTGCGCTCGGGCTGCGCTCGCTCCTGATCGACGCCCCCCTCCGAATCGGTTCAAAGGGCCGGTAACTTCGGGAAGTGCCTTTCGGGCCGGCCTCCCGTGCGACGAACCGGTATCAAAGCCGGTTGGGGCTGGGACCTGGTCATGGTCACCGTTTCGGTGCCACCGACCGCGCTGAGCGCGGCTCACGGCACCAAAGGACGATCATGAGCCGCCGGTACCCGGCCAACCGGCCCTGGGCCGCATGATCACCAATAGTGCGCGGCCACCGTGCACCTTCGCGGCCCGAACCGCACGGTGAGCCCAGACTTTCGGCGATCATGAGAAAGCGCCGGCCCCGGCTAAGCGCGGGACTGGCCGTGCCACACCGAACACCCCTCACGACCGATAACCGTTGGCAACTCGCGCGCCCGCCACAGCACCACGAACAAGCCCCAACGGCGCCGGTCAGCCGCTCTCGGCGATGTCGGCGAGCAGCGCCCCCAGGGTGCGGACCGGGGCCCCGGTGCCGCCCTTGGTGGTGTACCCGTACGGCGATCCCCCGTTCCAGGCCGGGCCGGCGATATCCAGGTGCGCCCACGGCACCCCGTCGGCGACGAAGTCGCGCAGGAACAGCCCGGCGAGCAGCATCCCGGCCCAGCGGTGGCCGGCCACGTTGGCGATGTCGGCCAGCCGGGAGTCCAGGTCGGGGCGCAGCTCGTCCGGCAGCGGCATCGGCCAGGCGCTCTCGCCGCACTCGCGGCCCCGCTCGACGACCCGCTCGCGCAGCTGCGCCGTCCCCATCACGCCCATCGTCCTGGTGCCGAGCGCGACCACGGAGGCCCCGGTGAGGGTGGCGACGTCGAGCAGGTAGTCGGGCTCGTCCTCGCAGGCCCTGGCGAGCGCGTCGGCCAGGATCAGCCGCCCCTCCGCGTCGGTGTTGAGCACCTCGACGGTCTTGCCGCCGTACATGGTCAGCACGTCGCCCGGCCGGTACGCCGCGCCGGAGGGCATGTTCTCGACCATCGGCACGGTGGCGATCACCTCGACCGGCAGCTTGAGCCTGGCGACCAGGGTCATCGTCGCGACCACCGCGGCGGCGCCGGCCATGTCGCAGGTCATCTCGTGCAGGTCCTTCGCCGGCTTGATCGAGATGCCGCCGGTGTCGAACGTCACGCCCTTGCCGGTCAGGCCCACCCTGGCCCTGGCTTTGGCCGGACTGTGCCGCATGCGTACCACCCGCGGCGGCCGCGCCGAGCCACCGCCGACCCCGAGCACGCCGCCGTAGCCGGCCTTGCGCAGCGCCTTCTCGTCGAGCACCTCGACCGTCAGGCCGGCCTCGGCGCCGGCCTTCGCGGCGCGCTCGGCGAACGAGGCCGGGTACAGGTCGTTGGGCGGGGTGTTGACCAGGTCCCTGGCCATCGCGACCGCCTGCGCGACCGACACCGCCCGCTTGAGCTCCGCCCTGGTCGGGCCGTCCTTCGCCGAGGGCACCACCAGCTCGACCCGGCCGAGTGGCCGGTCACCGTTGTCGGACTTGTACTCGGTGAACTGGTAGGCGCCGAGCGCGGCGCCTTCGGCGGCGGCGGTGACGTCCAGCGTCGAGAGCGTGCTGACCGCCCGGCGGACGCCGGTCAGCGAGCGGGCCGCCGCGCCGCTGGCCCGCCGGGTGAGCTCGGCGCAGACCTCCTCCCGCATCCGGCCGAGCCCGGTCGCCACGACGATCGGCGCGGTCAGCGTGCCGCCGGTCGGCACCTTGATCACCTCGTCGGCCCTGCCGGTCGCGCCGAGCAGCTTGAGCAGTTCCAGCAGGCCACCGCCGAAGGCGGCATCGACGGCGTCGGCCCCAGGGGCCAGCGCCACGCCCTGGGGTGTCTGGACCGTGCCGACGATGACCGCGTCGGCCGCCGCGGTGGCGGGATCGGCATCGGTCAGCGCGAGCTTCGGGCTGGTCACCGAGGTCCTCCAGAACGGATCACGTCAGGGTGCGGCTGCCGCATGCTAACCGGCTGGCACGGTATCGGCGTGCTAAGGCGACTCGGTACCGCGGACGCGGTGGTGCTCGGGCTCGGCGCGATGCTGGGCGCCGGGGTCTTCACCGCGTTCTCCCCGGCGGCCGCCGCGGCCGGGGAGCTGCTGCCGCTGGCGCTCGTGCTGGCCGCGGTCGTCGCGACGTGCAACGCGTT
>DASSUA010000562.1:0-5371 GCA_035707525.1 Pseudonocardiaceae bacterium | reverse complement strand
CGTCGGCGATGTCCGGCGGCGGCCCCCAGTCGTAGTAGCTCATGTGACCCGAGTACGGGGCGGGCAGGCCGAGCGCGGGTCCGTAGTGCTCGATCGCGCCGGTCTCGCCGTAGTTGAAGCCCATGATCACGGCGCGCTCCCGCTGGTCCGGCGGGAGCTGGTACCAAGCGTCGGCGACCGTGCGCACCATTTCCGGCCAGCCGATCTGCTCGCCCTGCTGCTCGTTGACCGCGGCGAGCATCCCAGCCGTGCTCGGCGGCAGCACCGGCAGGGTGATCACGGCGCTGACGGCCGCGGCGACGGTGAGCCCGGCGACCAGCAGCCGCAGGCGGGCCCGGGTTCGAGCCCAGCGAACCACCGGCACGGCGCCGGCGGCTACCAAGACCAGCAGCAGCGGCACCACGTAATAGGAGGAGCCGCCGGTTGCCAGCATGACCGCGGCGAGCAGCGGGTAGACCACCGCGAACGCGCGCGCCCACCGCACCTGCGGGTCGCGCCACAGCCGCACCAGCCCGGCGACCCAGACCGGCACCAGCAGCGGCGAGAGCTGCAGGGCCTGCATCATCACGAACGTCATGCGGTTCTCGCCGCCGTCCTCGGAGGACAGGCCGGCCGCGACGGTCAGCTGCGGGAACCCGTGCGTGGCCTCCCAAATCAGGTTCGGCGATGCCACCGCGAGCGCGACCGCGATACCGGCGAGCAGCCACCAGGTGCGCAGCACCCGCCGCGGGCCGACCACGAGCACCGAGATCAGCAGACCGACCAGCAGCAGCGCCACGAGGCGCTTGTTGAGCAGGCCGACACCGGCGACGGCGCCGATCGCGAGGTACCAGCGGGGGTCGCCGGTACGCAGCAGGCGCAGCACCAACCAGGTGATCGCGAGCCACGCAAGCAGGTCGAACGTGCCGGTGAAGAAGATGTGGCCGAACGCCAGGACCAGCGCGGAAGCGGCGGCGCAGACGGCGGCGACCAGTTGGGGGACGGGACCGCCGCCGAGCTCCCTGGCGATCAGGGCGACCACCACGATGGTCAGCGTGGCCGCGAGCGTGGCGACCATCCGCAGCCCGGCCGGGGTGTCGCCGAAGACGGTGGTGCTGAGCTTGGCCAGCAGCGGGGTCAGCGGAGGCTGGTCGGTGTAGCCCCAGGCGAGCCGGTCGCCGGCGGCCATGAAGTACAGCTCGTCACGGTGGAAGCCGTACCGGCCCGACAGTAGGGTCAGCAGCGCACCGAGGGCCGCCGCGACGGCCACCACCGAACGGGCCGCGAACGCGGGCAGGGCGGTGGACCGCCCGTCAACATGGGTAATCTGCGTGGCAAGGGCTGTCACTCACCGAGCATGCCAGATCACTACGCGTTCACATTGCGGCGTTACCGCGCGTCGAAAGGTTCGGCGCCGCTCTTGATCGCGGGCGCCGTCCGCCGCAGCAGCCGACCGATGACCTAGTTTGTCCGGTCACTTCTTGCCAGCCGCACGGGCCGCCGGCCCGGTTATCGTTAACCGCAACCGTCGTCCGCCTTCTCCCATTGGTCGCGTTGGACAAATCGGCATACGTAAGGAAGTGACACGTTGCTGGAAGCCATCGACCTCGTCAAGCAGTATGGCCCGGTCCGGGCGCTCGACGGATTCAGCCTGCATGTGGCGCCCGGTGAGATCGTCGGATTAGTCGGCCACAACGGCGCGGGAAAAACGACATTCGTGGAGATCGTGTCGAACCTGACCCGCCCGGACAGCGGCCACGTGCGGATCGCCGGCAGGTCACCGGCCGCGGCTCGCGGCATGGTCGGGGTGGCACCCCAGCACATCGCGCTCTACCCGTCGATCACGGTCCGGGAGCACCTGCAGCTGTTCGGCCGGCTCGCCGGGCTGCGCCGGGCCGCGTTGCGCTCGGCGATCGAGGAGCTCGCCGCGATACTGCGGCTCACCGAGATCATGGACCGGTCCGCGGCGGTGCTCTCGGGCGGGCAGCAGCGCCGAATCCAGGCGGCCACGGCGCTGATCCACCGGCCGGCCGTGCTGCTCATGGACGAGCCGACCGCCGGCGCCGACCTGGAGACCAGGCAGGCAACCCTGGACATGGTCAAGCAGCGCGCCACGGACGGCGCCGCCGTCGTCTACACCACGCACTACCTGCCGGAGCTGACCGAGCTGCAGGCCACGATCGCGGTCGCCCGCGGCGGCCGGGTGATCGCCAGGGGGACCAGCGACGAGCTGATGGACGGCCTGCCCGGCGAGGTGCGGCTCACGTTCGAGGAGGCCGAGGCAATCTCCGTCGCCACGACGCAGCCCACGGCCACCCTGATCGACCTGCTCGGCCAGGCGCAGCGCCCGGTCAGCTCGGTCGACATCCGACACCCCTCGCTCGACGACCTCTACCGATCCCTGGCGGTCAACGATGCTTCTTGACACCGCACGCCGGCCAAGCGTCTTCGACTCGGTGAACCGGGTGGCCGCCCTGGCCAGGCACAACATCACGATCCGGCGCCGCGACCCCGGCCAGATGATCAGCTACATCGCGATGCCGATGGTGCTCATGCTGGTGCTCAAGCCGCTGTACGTCAGGGCGGTCGATGCCGGCTCGACGCAGGTGGCGACCGGACTGATGGTGATGTTCTCGGTGTTCGCCATCTCGATGGCCGGCAACTCGATCCTGGCCGAGCGGACCTGGAAGACCTGGGACCGGCTGCGGGTCACGAGCGCGCCAGCCGCCGAGCTGCTGATCGGCAAGACCACGCCGATCTTCTTCGTGATGGTCCTGCAGCAGTCGATCCTGCTCACCTACGGCTGCATCGTCATCGGGATGCCGATGCCGAGGCAGCCGTGGCTGGTGCTGATCGCGATCATGCTGTGGGCCGCCACCCTGCTGACGATCGGCGCCGCGCTGGCCACCATCGTCCGCAGCCACGGCGAGCTCAGCGTGATCTCCGACGTCGGGGCGATGACGCTCAGCTCGCTCGGTGGCGCGCTGGTTCCGCTGAGCATCATGCCGGGCTGGGCGCAGTTCGCGGCGCACTTCTCGCCCGGGTACTGGGCCCTGTCGCTGTTGCAGTCCGCGATCCGTGGGGACGCGGTCGACATGTTGCTGCCGGCCGGCGTACTGCTGACGATCGGTCTCGTCGCCGGCACCTTCGCCGTCCGCCGGCTCACCCGCGGGTGGGGCCGCAGCCGGCTGCTGTAAACCAACCGGGAGCCGGCTGGAAACTACACTGACCAGTAATTGCCGGCCGGTTCCTGTCAGTGCCTGACACCGCGCAAGGCTGTTATCTTCCGAATGCGGCCGAACGCCCGACGAGACGTATTCGAATTCTGTATCGGATAAGGGGCATGTTGATGGGTCAGCAACCTTCGCACAGCGACTCCAGGCGCTCCGCTGGCGACTCCGACATCGCGATCATCGGCATGTCTGGTCGATTCCCCGGGGCCGATAACATTGATACGTTCTGGCAGAACATCAGCACCGGCGTCGAGTCCTTCGCGGTGTTCTCCGAGGAGGAGCTGGTCGCCGCGGGCGTCGACCCGAACCTGTTCAACCAGCCCGAGTACGTCCGCTCCCGGCCGGTGCTGGACAACATCCGCGCCTTCGACGCGGAGTTCTTCGGCTACAGCCCGCGCGAGGCCCAGCTGGCCGACCCGCAGCAGCGGATCTTCCTCGAGGTGGTCTGGGAGGCCCTCGAGATGGCCGGCTACGCCACGCCCGAGGGCCGCGGCTCGGTCGGCGTGTACGCCGGCATGAACATCAGCTCCTACCTGCTGACCCGCCTCATGCTGTTCCAGATGGGCCACGACATCGACGGCCTGATGATCGGCAACGACAAGGACTCGCTGGCCACCAACGTCTCGTTCCGGTTCGACCTGCGCGGCCCGAGCCTGTCGGTGCAGACGTTCTGCTCGACCTCGCTGGTCGCGGTGCACATGGCCAGCGAGAGCCTGCGCCGGGGCGAGTGCGACGTGGCGATCGCCGGTGGCGTGTCGCTGCGCATCCCGGACCGGATCGGCTACCTGTACCAGGAGGGCAACCAGGCGTCGCCGGACGGCCACGTGCGGACCTTCGACGCCAAGGCGCGCGGCAGCATGTTCGGTGACGGCGCCTCGTGCGTCGCGCTCAAGCGCCTCGACGACGCCGTGCTCGCCCGCGACACGGTGCTCGCCGTCATCCGCGGCTCCGCGATCAACAACGACGGCGCCCTGAAGTTCAGCTACCTGGCGCCCAGCATCGACGGCCAGCGCCGGTGCGTGGCCACCGCCCTGGCCAGGGCCGGCGTCGACCCCAACGACATCTCCTACGTCGAGGCCCACGGCACCGCGACCGAGGTCGGCGACCCGATGGAGGTGGCCGCGCTGACCAGCGCGTTCGGCCCGACCGAACGCAAGCAGTACTGCCTGCTCGGCTCGATCAAGCCCAACGTCGGCCACCTGGACCGCGCCTCCGGCGGGACCGGCCTCATCAAGGTCGTGCAGTCGCTTCGCCACGACCTGATCCCGGGGACGCTGAACTTCGAGTCGCCCAACCCCGAGATCGACTTCGCGAACAGCCCGTTCCGGGTCACCGCCGATCCGACGCCGTGGCCGCGCGACCCCGAGAAGCCGCGCATCGCCGGCGTCAGCTCGCTCGGCATGGGCGGCACCAACGCGCACGCGATCATCACCGAGGCCCCGCTCCCCCAGCCCCGCCCGCAGCGCCCCCGGCGCTGGCAGATCCTGCCGGTCTCCGGCCGCTCCGAGCAGGCCGCCGACGAGGCGTGTACCGCGCTCGGTGAGCGGCTGAAGTCGTGCCCGGACCTCGACCTCGGCGACGTGGCGTACACGTTGCAGATCGGCCGGCGGGTGTTCAACCACCGCCGGTTCGTGGTCGCCGACTCGACCACCGGAGCCGCCACCGTGCTCACCGGCGGGCCTGGCAAGTTCGCCCGCTGCGACGCCACCGTCGGCCGCCAGGTCGGATTCCTGATCGCCGGCGTCGGCGAGCAGTACCCGGGCATGGTGGCCGCGCTCTACGCCGACGAGCCGCAGTTCCGCGCCGACGTCGACGAGTGCCTGTCCGTGCTCGGGTTCACCGGCGTCGCGCAGCTGTCCGACATGTTCGTCGAGAAGCCGGCCGGCAACGCGCCGGCCAATGACCTGGCGAGGCTACTGGGTCGGGCCGAGGCCACCAGGCAGGACACCACCGACCCGCACCTGGTCCAGCCGGCGATCTTCGTCGCGGAGTACGCGCTGGCCAGGCAGCTCATCCGGTGGGGCATCGCGCCCGAGGTGATGGTCGGCTACAGCCTCGGCGAGTACGTCGCCGCGTGCCTTTCCGGCGTGCTGTCGCTGCCCGACGCGCTGCGCCTGGTCGCCTTCCGCGCCAAGCTGATCACCTCGCAGCCCGAGGGC
>DASSUA010000561.1:0-4507 GCA_035707525.1 Pseudonocardiaceae bacterium | reverse complement strand
AGCCTGCGGTTCCGTGACCATCGACGGCCCGACCACGCGGCGGGGCGCGCCGTCGCTGGCACGGTTGGGACTGACCGACGAGCGCGCCGAGGGTGAGCTTCGCCGGCTCGGCTGGTGGACCGGCGGCGGGCCGAGGGCGGCGGACGAGCCGCTGCTATGGGCGCTGTCGAGGGCGCCCGATCCCGACCTCGCGCTGCGCTCGTTGAGCCGGCTGCACGATGCGACCGGCTGGGACGAGCTGGACGGCGCGCTACGCACCGACGTCGAGCTGCGCGGCCGGCTGCTCGGCGTGCTCGGCTGTTCGACCGCGCTCGGCGACCACCTGGCGGCGGGGGCGGACCGGTGGCGGCGCCTGACCGGTGAGCCCGCCGACCCGAACACGGTACTGATGGCGGCGGTGGAGGCGACCGGCGGCCGGGCCGGCGTGACCGGGGCGGCGGCGGTGCGTGCGCTGCACGCGGCCTACCTGGACCTGCTTGGGCAGCTCGCCGCGGCCGATGTCGCCGCGGTCGTGGAGCCACAGCTGCCGGTGCTCGACCTGGAGACGGTCGGGGCGAGGCTGTCCGACCTGGCCGACGCGGCGCTGCGGGCGGCGCTCGCGGTGGCGGTCGCGGAGGTCGGCGGGGATCAGAGCTGCCGGCTCGCGGTGGTCGCGATGGGCAAATGCGGGGGCCGCGAGCTGAACTACGTCAGCGATGTGGACGTGGTCTTCGTCGTGGAGCCCGACGGCGAGCCGGACACCCAGGCGGCCATCGTCAAGGGGACGAAGATCGCCTCGGCGATGATGCGGATCGCCGGCGCGGCGTGCTTCCAGGTCGACGCGGCGCTTCGCCCCGAGGGCAAGGCCGGCGCGCTCGTGCGGACCGTCGAGTCGCACCGCGACTACTACCGGCGGTGGGCCCGGACGTGGGAGTTCCAGGCGCTGCTCAAGGCGAGGCCGGCGGCCGGGGACCCCGACGTGGGGCAGTCCTACCTGGACGCGGTGCTGCCGATGGTGTGGACGGCCGCCGATCGGGAGGGCTTCGTCGCCGACGTGCATTCGATGCGCCGCCGGGTCGAGGAGCACGTGCCGGCCGAGCGGGTGGAGCGCGAGCTCAAGCTCGGCCGGGGCGGGCTGCGCGACGTCGAGTTCGCGGTGCAGCTGCTGCAGCTCGTGCACGGCCGCAGCGACGAGACGCTGCGCGTGCGGTCCACGGCGGACGCGCTGCGGGCGCTGGGCGGGGGCGGCTTCGTCGGTCGCGAGGACTCGGCGAACCTGGCGGCGTCCTACGAGTTCCTGCGCCTGCTCGAGCACCGCCTGCAGCTGCAGCGGCTGCGCCGCACGCACCTGCTGCCGGCCGAGTCGGACACCGCGAGCCTGCGCTGGCTGGCCAGGGCCGCCGGGATCGGCTCGGACGGGCGCCGGGACGCGGTCGAGTTGCTGCTCGCCGAGGTCCGGCGCCAGGCCCACCGGGTGCGCCGGATCCACGAGAAGCTGTTCTACCGGCCGCTGCTGGAGGCCGTGGCCAAGGTGCCGACGTCGGCCCTGCGGCTCACCCCGGAGGCGGCCAGGGCGCGGCTGGCGGCGCTCGGCTACACGTCGCCGGACGGCGCGCTCAACCACCTGCAGGCGCTCACCAGCGGCGTCACCAGGCGCGCCGCCATCCAGACCGCGCTGCTGCCGGTGCTGCTCGACATGCTCGCCGACACCCCGGACCCGGACCGCGGCCTGCTGGCCTACCGGCAGGTGTCCGAGGCGCTCGCCACGACGCCCTGGTACCTGCGGCTGCTGCGGGACGAGGGCGCGGTCGCCGAGCGGCTGATGATGCTGCTCGGCACCTCGAAGTACGTGCCCGACCTGCTGGTGCGCGCCGCCGAGGTGCTGCGGCTGCTCGGCGACGACGGGGCGCTGACCCAGGGTGGGATCGGTTCGCTGCACGGCGCGGTGACCCGCCACGCCGACCCGGTCGCCGCCGTCGCGACCGCCCGATCGCTGCGCCGGCACGAGCTGCTCCGGATCGCGTGCGCCGACCTGCTCGGCATGCTCGACGTGCGCCGGGTGTGCAGCGGGTTGTCCGCGGTGTGGGCGGCGGTGCTCGCCGCCACCCTCGAGGTGGCGTGCCGGGTCGAGTCGCGCCGCCGCGGCGGGGCACCGGCCGCGGTCGCCGTGATCGCGATGGGCCGGCTCGGCGGTGGTGAGCTGGGCTACGGCTCGGACGCCGACGTGCTGTTCGTGTGCGAGCCGACCGGCGGGGCGACCGAGCACGACGCGCTGCGCTACGCCACGGCCGTCGCCGAGTCCGTGCGCGGCTGGCTGGCCGCGCCGAGCCAGGACCCCCCGCTGCAGGTGGACGCGAACCTGCGGCCGGAGGGGCGAAACGGCCCGCTGGTGCGAACGCTGGCGTCGTACCGCGCCTACTACGGGCAGTGGTCGCAGGTGTGGGAGGCGCAGGCGCTGCTGCGGGCGTCGGTCCTGGCCGGTGACGCCGACCTCGGTGAGCGGTTCCTGGAAGTGGTCGACCCGATCCGCTACCCCGATGGCGGCCTGGACCAGGCCAAGGTCACCGAGATCCGCCGGATCAAGGCACGCGTGGACGCCGAGCGGCTGCCCCGCGGCGCCGACCCCAACACGCACACCAAGCTCGGCCGGGGCGGGCTCGCCGACATCGAATGGACCCTGCAGCTGCTGCAGCTTCGGCACGGCTTCGAGGTGCCGGCGCTGCGCACCACGTCCACCGTGGACGGCCTGCGTGCCGCGGCGGAGGCCGGCCTGGTCACCGAGCCCGACGCCGCCTCCCTGGAGTCGGCGTGGACCGCCGTGACCAAGGCCCGCAACGCCTCGACCCTGGTCCGCGGCAAGCCCACCGACCAGCTGCCCAGGAGCGGCCGCGAACTGGCCGCGTTCGCCCGCGCCCTGGGCTACCCGCCGGGCACCGACCCCGGCAAGGCGGTCGACGACTACCGCCGCACCACCCGCCGCGCCCGCGCGGTCGTCGAGCGCCTGTTCTACGCCCACTGATGGGCGTGGCTCCCCATGACCCTGTGAGGGCGGCGGGTTGGGCCGAACGGGCACAGCCGGTCAGCTGATCGGCCGGCAAGCGGTGAAGGGTGTGGCTCTCGGGTGGCTCTTCTGGAGGGATGGGTTCGGCCGGCGTGGGTCGGTACTGGCCGCGGGGGGCGGGAAGCTCGGGTATCGCTTTGCGGGGTGATGTGACTGATTGGTCAACTGGCGGGTGTGCCGTTGACCTATCGGTCACGGGAAGCTCGGGGGTCCGTCGTTGTTGGTCGTCGGCGGGGGCGGCGCTGCGGGGCATGGGCGCGGATCCGCGCTGGCCGCGGCGGGGATGGTTCATGATCGTTTGTTGCGGCGCCGGGAACCGTGCTGAGCGCGGCTCGTGCTGCCGAAACGACGACCAAGAACCCCCTGGGACCGAGAACCGCCCTGTGGGAAGGCCCGACCCGCTGGTTGCCGAGGGCATTCACGCGGCGACGGCCGGTGCCGGATTCGGCGCTCCGCCGGCCCAACTCCATCCATGATCACCAAAAGTGTGAGGCTACCGTGCACTTTCGGGCTCAAACTGCATGGTGAGCGCACACTTGACCGGCCCTGCCCATCCCGCCCCCTCTGCTCGCTCAGTGGTGGCCCTTGCGTCACCGGGGCTGCGCCGTGGGCTCGGGTGTGAAGGTCGAGCAGGTCAGCCGCTGGGCGACCAGGTGTTCGGCTACCGTCCGCAAGGACCACGTGCAGAACGGCAGCTAACGCCGAGCTGGTCGCGGCGCACTAGCGCATGGTGGCGCGCAAGCCGCCGGCGCTCTCGTTCGAGGAGGCCGGTGCGCTGCCGCTGGCCGGGCTGACCGCGCTGCAGGCGCTGTACGCCGCGCACACCGCCAAGGACGACGTCGTGCTCGCAACCACGACTTCCTCCGCTCGCTCGGCGCCGAGCCGGTGACCTACGGGGAGGGCCTGGCCGAGCGGGTCGCCGAGCTCGTCGGCGGCGATGGCAAGGTCCACATCGCGCTCGATTTCGTGCCGACCGGCGGTGACGCCCTCGAGGCATCTGCGCGCACCGGTTGCTGGCGGGCGGTCACGTCCGCGGCAAGCTGGTGCTCACGGTCTGACGCCGTTGCACGAGCGTCCGCAACCTGGCCATGGCGTCGTACACCTCGACGAACCGGGTGTACGGGGCGGCCAGGCCGAGCCGCAGCCGGTCCGGCCCGCGGAAGTCGGCGATCACCCGCTCGCCCGTGACCAGCTCGCCGGTGATCGACTCGGCGTCCGGGTGGCGCAGGCAGACGTGCGAGCCGCGCCGCTTCGGGTCGCGCGGCGAGCCGAGCGTGAAACCCAGCGGCGCCAGCCACTCGTCGTGCAGCTGCACGGCGAGCTCGGTGAGCGCGAGGTTCTTGGCCCGGATGCGGTCAAGGCCGATCTCGGCGAGCACCTCGACGGCGCCGGCCACCCCGGCGAGCTGCACGATCGGCGGCGTGCCGGCCAGGAACCGCCGGATGTCGGGCAGCGGGTCGTAGGGGC
>DASSUA010000560.1:0-6463 GCA_035707525.1 Pseudonocardiaceae bacterium | reverse complement strand
GCGTAGCCGCCGCGGCCGCAGCCGAGGTCGACCATCCGGCCGGGAGGCAGCGCGTCCGGTCCCTCGACCAGCGCGGTCACCTCCGGCATCCGCCCTCCGGAGTCCCACGGTGTCATGCCGGTCTTGTAGGCGACGTTGTAGACCGTGCTGACGAGCCTGGACGACTGCGGCTGCTTGATCATGGTTGATCGGCTCCTCGGTTTGTCTGAAACGAACGGGCGCGCCGGCGTCAGGCGTCGAGCCGGACCGGACGGTCGGCGCCGCGGACGCTGTCCTGCAGCTCATTCCAGGTGCGCGCCCGGTCGGCGACCGTGGACAGCACGACGACGTACCCGTCGGGGTCGGTCGCCTCGATCTCCACGGTGTTCCACGGGGTGGCCACGGGGCCCTTCGCGCTGCCCTGCGGAAGTTCGGCCAGCCGTGCGGCGATGGCGCGCATCGAGTCCTCGGACTCGCTGACGACCGAGAAGCTCAGCCGCACGCCACGGCCGAGCGGGCCGTCCAGCGGCTCGCGCATCGGCCGCAGCAGCATGTCCCGGTACTGGGCGCGGCGCAGGTGCACGACGGCGAGCTGCCCGTCGGGACCGTCGAGCTGCTTCTCCACCCAGAAACCGAGGCCTTCGACGTACCACTGCAGGGAACTGGTGAGATCGCTCACCAGCAGGATTGCGAAGGTGGGCATGTCGGGCACGTCGTCGAACCCGACCCCCTTCGGGGCGCTGGCGTGGCTGGGGTGGTTGGGCCGGTACGGGTGGCTCATTGGTCTCCTCCGGTCGAGTACGGCAGCGCGAGAACCTCGCTGAGGTTGTTCTGCGTACGGATGCGCACCGCATCGGGATCGATCCGCAGGCCGAGTTCCGGGCTCACCAGCTGGCGCAGGGCGGCGGCGACCTGCCGGCGAGCGCTGTTGGCTCCCAGGCAGAAGTGCAGGCCCTTGCCGAAGGTCAGCACGGCGCTCGGCCCCACGGGGCAGCCACCGCCCACCCGGTGTGCCGGAGCCAGCGCCAGGTTCACGGCGGCGATGTCGATGGCGACGACCGTGCCGGCGTCCAGGCGGGTGCCGAGGCAGGTGCACGGTTCGGTGACGAACCGGAAGATGTGCGCGAACGGCGGGTGTTGCCGCAGCACCTCTTCGGCAATGTCGCCGATGCGCCCGGCGTCCACGGCGGCGCCATCGGCGGCCCGGCGCAGGGACACCAGCAGATCGGGGTCGGCCCACAGCGAGCGGATCGCCGAGGCCGCCGCGACGATCATGGGCTCGATGCCGGCCAGCAGCAGCTGCCCGACCAGGGCGGCGATCGGCCACGTGTTCGTGCCGGGCCCGGCGTCTGGGCACAGCCGGCGCGCGGCGGCCAGGAACGGGGTGTCGCCGTCGCCGGCGAGCAGCTCGCCGGCCAGTGACTCCAGGTAGCGCATCACGGTCGCGAACGCCCGCAGCTGCTCGGGGCTGTGCTCGCTGACACCGAGCAGTTCCTGTTTGAAAAGGTGGATGACGAGCCTGGACACCTTGGTGAGGTTCGGCCAGGCCGGCTCGGGCACGCCGATCAGAGTGAAGGTGCTGTTCAGGAAGTACGGCGAGAGGAACTCGGCCGTGAGGTCACCGGCGGCGGGCATGGTGGCGGCGTGCCGGGCGGCGAGGTCGGCGAAGGCGCCGTCGAACGCCTCGACGGCGCGGGTGGTGAATGCCTTACGTAGCTCGGTGTTGAACCGGGCGTAGTCGTCGGTGACCGTGTACCACATTGCGAAGAACTCGACGACCGACGGCGTGGTGCCGGGCGCGGCGGCGCGTACCGGGGTGCCGGCGCGGCCGTGGTCGATGCCGGTGGCGATGTGCGGGTCCTTGAGCACGAGGGCGGCCAGCCGGGGGTCGCAAACCATGAGCCTGTCGCGTTCGCCGTCCCAGCGAAGGCCGTCGATGAGCCGTGGCGGCAGCGTAGACCCGGCAGGCCCGGTGGGGCCGATCGTTGTCGTCATCGGTCCTCCTTGGGTGCGCCCGCGACGGCCGCGAGCCGCCGGTCGCGGTATCGCTGGATGTCATCGGCGAGGCCGGCCTGGGGTTCCCGGCCGGTGTACTCGCTGAGCACGTGGTGGCCGAGGTAGCCGAGGAACGCCTCGTGCTCCGGGATGAGGCCGATCCTGTTGTTGTGGGTGTGCAGGTAGCCGACGAGCAGCACCTGCCAGCGCCGCGCCGCCGTGGCGTCGGCGCCGGCCAGGGTGACCCTGCCGAGCACCTCGTCGCCCGCCGCGTGCACGGCGGACCGGGCCGCGGCAATGGCACCGGCGAACCGATCGGTCTTCGCCAGCCGGTCGGCCCTGGCCAGGAGCGTCTCCGCGTGCGGTAGCAGCACGCTTCGCCGCTCGCGCAGCAGATCCGGCCAGGCCGCGCGGAACTGGTCGAAGACGTACGGCGCCCACAGCACGCAGTAGTGCGCAAAGAACCCGGCCATTTCGGGCGGCGTCAGCCCGGCCGCGCACAGCCCGCGCAACATGGTGGAAAAGCCGACGCCGAGGCGCCTGCCCGAGCGGCCGGCGATGTCGCCAATGGCGTCGATCGCTATTTCGCTGCTTCGAGCGAAGTACTCCTCGGCGACCGCGACGCCGAGCGGGCCGCCGTACTTGGCGAGCTCGGGTTCGTACTCGGCGCGAAGAATGGTGTCTTCGGGGTGGATCTCGCTGATCCGCTCGCCCTCCAGCGCCGCCATGGTCGGCTGGGCCTCGCGGGCAAACCGCTCCGCGTCGAATCCCCCGTCACCGGGGTGCTCGGCGAGGTAGGCGCCGAGCTTCGCGGCGACCTCGCCGGCCACCGAGCCGTCCGCGAGCAGCAGCCGGACCCGGACGTGGTGACCGCCCTGCCAGTAGCGCAGGAAGAAGAACCGCGACACCGCCCCGCAGGACAGCAGCGGTGCCAGGACCGGCCGCAGCCCGTCGGTGATGAATTCGTCCTGCCCGCTGTACCGGTGCACGTGCAGGCTGTGCCAGCTGGCGCCTTCGTCAGTGCTCGGCATCGGCACTCCTGTCCATCGTGTACTCGACGAAGAACTCCTCGGCGCTGGCCGGGCCGTCCTGTTCGGTGTAGGAGCTGGCCGCTGGCAGGCACTCGTGGAAGACGACGGTGCCGGCGGCGGCCGACTTGGCCTGCTTTGCCAGGATGTGCAGCAGGAACGGGTTGCGGGTGTCGAGGAAGTGCGGCTTGTGCAGCCGCGCGCTGCGGGCCTCGATCGCCCACCGCCTGGTCTCCGCGATCAGGTCCCGCTCGCCGCCCGAGGGCGCAGGCGGGCCGGTAAGCCGGAAGAACCCCGTCCTGGGCAGGCCATTGGCAAGGCGCCAGGCGTCGAATTCGCGCAGCGCGCCCAGCTCATACCGCTCGAGCCCGTCGAGCGCGGGCAGCTCGGCGGCTGGAAACTGCCAGCGACGGCGGTCCAGCACGAGGTCACCGAGCTGTACTCGCGGCCGGGTGGCCGGTGTGCGGTTGCCGGCGGCCCGGTAGACCTGGTCCCACAGCCCACCCCGGTACGTGCGGGTCGGCGCGAACGCGCACAGGAACCGGTACAGCATCGGCGCCGCCGCCGGGTAGAGGAAGTTCAGCGGCACCAGCTCGATCGGGGCGCAGTCCACAGTGGACACCAGTTCGAGCCGGCGCCGGGCGGGATCCGGGCGGACCACGAGGTCGGCCATGGTCAGCACGCCGCGGGCGCCCGGCATCGGAACCGAGCCGGGATAGACCAGCTCGAGCGGGGTGAGCCGGGGATGCAGGTTGAAGTTCAGGCCGAGTGTCGCGGTGATATCGGTCTGCCTCGGGGTGGTCCTGGCGATGTGATCGCGCAGTTGCTCACGCAGGCTCCAGCCGCCGCCCGCGGGCTCCAGCAGGTCGCAGAACCGTGAGAAGAACACCCCGTGCCCGGTGGTGACGCCGTTGAGCACGGCAAGGCGCCCGTGCTCGGTGTGCGCGAACTGGAACCGGTACGCGGCCGACCGCCACGGCGGCGTGATCGCCGGCAGCGTGTCGGCGAATGCGCGCAGCCGTTCGGGATCCAGGCGCAGCAGCGCCGCCCCCGGATCGGCGGCGAGCGCGTCGTCGACCAGGTCGAACAGCTCGCGGCGCAGGGCGCGCACCCGCTCGGCGTGCGGGTCGCCCACGCCGCTCATGAGCGCGCCGGCCCGGGCCGGCGTCATGGCGTCGAAGGTCTGGAACAACGACGTCAGCTCGACGCCCTCGCAGCTTTCGCCGTAGGTGTCCGCGAACAGCCGGTAGAGCCCGAGGTTCTCGACCGTGGCGTTGTCGAGCACCGGCAGCAGCCGCTGGAACAGGCGCAGGTGCTGCTCGTTGTCGCGCAGCAGCTCCGGCTGCCAGGTGATCGCGGCCGACCTCGTGCCGACGTCCTCGTAGATCGCCGACCGCATGGCCTCCTCGGCCGGCGGGTGCGTCCCGCACACTTCGACGAACTGGTTCACCGCGGCGCGCAGCTCGGCCAGCAGCCCGGTGCGCCGCTCGGCGCTGGCCGGAGCGTACGCGTCCTCGATGTGCTGCAGCCGCCGCAAGATCCCCGCACAGGCCTGCGCCTGGGCGCCAGGCAGCCGGTCGAGGGCCCGCGCGGCGGCGGCGGCGAACCGGGTGGTCTGATCGGGCAGCCCGAGGCCGCGATGGCACAGACCGGACCTGACCAGCTGGTCGATCGTGCGCGCAGCCGTCGGCGCGTCCAGGCCGGCGGCGACGAGCCGGTCGCGCAGCTCGCGCTCGGTGCGGTCGCCGCCGGCGAGGGTTTCCACCAGCAGCCGCACGAGCCCGGTGTTGCGGGCGGTCACCACGCGGTCCGGCGAGAACGCGTCGTCGCTGCCCTCGATCGGGCGCCGGACGAACGCGGCGCGGTCGCCGGCGACGGTGAGGGTGTTGTTCAGCCGGATCCGCAGCAGCCGGTCGGAGTGTTCGATCCGGCGCAGCTGGTGAGCCATCCAGGCAAGAAGGCCCGCGTTCAGGCGCGTAAGCCGGACCCGGCCGCCCGTGCCGCCCCGCTGGGGTCGCGCGTCCCAGGGCTGGGCACCGACCTCGGTGAATGAGCCGAACGGTGACGGTTTGAACGCCGACCGGTAGGCGAAGCTGACGATGGTGCTCTCGACCCGCCGGCGGCGGCTCGGCTTGCGGCGCGAATCCGCCGGGTCGGCGGCGTAGGCCATCACCTCGCGGTAGACCTGCTCGCCGGACAGCTGCACACCGCGCTGGAACTCCTCGCCGGTGGCCACCTCGGCGAGGGTCTTGCGCGCGGTGTCCAGGTCCGCGGCGAACGTGCGGCACGCCTCGGCGAGCAGGGCGGCGCCGGCCTCGTGTGCCGCATGCCATTGGCTCAGCAGCTCGCGGCAGCCTTCCGGGACGGCGTGCGGTGGCACCGCGGGAGGGCGGTCGTTGTGCACGTCGCGGCGGAGTCTGAGCAAGGCGGCGCGCTGCCCGGCCGGCAGCGCCGGGACGGCGGCGTGCAGTTCGGCGGCGAGCCGCCGCGCGATGGCGGCACGCCGGGTGGCCTGGTCGTCGACCGCGGAAAGCAGCGCCCAGGTGCGTTCCGGGACCAGCCCGGCGAGCGCCGGCAGTCCGGTGGTCCCGCGGCGCATGAGCACGTACGGGCTGAATCCGGCCGGTTCGGCTGTGGTCGCCGGTTCGGCTGTGGTCGCCGGTTTGGCTGTCGCCGGTTTGGCTGTCGCCGGTTTGGCTGTCGCCGGTTTGGCTGTCGCCGGTTTGGCTGTCGTCATCGTGGCACCACCGTGATCTCCCAGCCGGCCCCGGGGCGGGCCACGCCGACACACACCTGGGCCTGCGCACTCGGCCCGCCGGCCGGCAGGCGGTAGGCACGGTCCACCGCTACCGTGTCGAAGCCCAGCAACGGATGGCTGCCGAGGCCGGCCGCGCGTGCCGCGAGCGTGACGGCCTCGACCGCGACGCCGACGGCGAGCTGCTGCTCCCGGTAGCCGCGCGGGCCGCGGCCGTTGCGGCGGAAGTCCCGCTCGGCCAGCACGTGCACGGTGACCGCGGCGAGGTCGATATTGACCGTGCCGGCGAACAGGGCCGCCTGCAGCACGCGGGCGGGCTCGGCCGGACCGCCGGCGTCGACCAGATCGTGCTGGCGGGGCCGGTAGAAGTACCAGCCGGGCGGTACGCCGTCGACGCGGTGCACGGCGCAGCACAGCGCGATGTCCGTGCCGTAAGCGTCCGCGGAGGCCAGCCGCAGCGCGCTGATCGCGTCCGCGGCGGCGGCCAGGACGGCGGCCAGGGCGGCCGCGCCGGCCGGGCGCCCGGTGAACCGGTCCCCGTTGGACGTCCTGGCCACCATGGCGCGCGTATCCAGCAGATCGATGCGAGTCGGTGGCGGCAGACCGACCACCGTTGCCGGTCGCGCAATGTGTTCGTGGGCGGCAATGTGTTCGTGGGCGGCAATGTGTTCGTGGGCGGCAATGTGTTCGTGGGCGGCAATGTGTT